>CACYFN010000026.1 GCA_902773675.1 uncultured Erysipelotrichaceae bacterium
GGAAATATTATTTTGCAATTAAAAATCAAGATATTATTCTTGATTTTACTATAATGAATTATTCTTAATCTGATCATTATTTCTAGGAAATAACTTGTTTGTTTTTTTATTTTTTTTTATTAGAAGTATTTCTCGATGACTATTTTCTATAGGTAAATTAAATATTTCATTTTTTTCTATACTACACTTTAATTTATTTAAGGCATTGTTATAGTTATTTTCATTATTTAAATTTCCTTTTAAAGGTATAAAATACCCATTTACTTTTACAATTGGGATTGAATACTCTAATAATATATTTAAGGGGGCTACTGCACGAGCAGTTACTATGTCAAATTTTTCTCTATTGTGTTTACCATAATCTTCTATTCTTGAATGGATAGTTACTATATTTTCTAATTTTAATTCTTCTATTACTTTATTAAGAAAATTAATTCTTTTGTTTAAGCAATCTACTAAAGTTATTTTTAATTTAGGAAATATTATTTTTAACACTAATCCAGGAAATCCAGCTCCTGTCCCAATATCGCATAATTCTAATTCTTTATCTAAATTAATTACTTTAGTTATAGTTAAACTATCATAGAAATGTTTTAAATATACTTCTTCTTTTTTTGTTATACCTGTTAGATTCATTACTTTATTATACTCAATTAGAAGTTCATAATATTTTTCTAATTGTTCTAATTGTTTGGAAGTAGGGAAGATATTTATTTTATTTAATTCTTCTATAAATTTATTTTGATTCATTATGATACTCCTTTTTTATATATATCATTAATAATGAAATATCTACTGGATTAACACCACTTATTCTCATAGCTTGGCCAATTGATGTAGGTTTTATGGTTTTTAATTTTTGTTTTGCTTCACTAGCTAGATTGTGTATTTTATCATAATTAATGTCATCTGGTATTAATTTTAAATCTAAATCTATCATTTTTTTAGCTTCTTGTTCCGCTTTTTTTATATATCCTTCATATTTAATATTTATCTCTACTTGTTCTAAAACGTCTTGTGGATATTCTTTAATATATTGTTTTAGGTTGCTTATTTTTATTTCAGGTCTTTTTAATAAATCATATAATGTTATTCCATCTTTTATTGGTGTACTATTTAGACTTTGTAAAAAATTATTCACTTCTTCTTTGACTACTAATTTATTATTTTTTAATTCATTTATTAACTCAGCTATATTCTTTTTCTTGTTATTGAATTCTTTGTATCTTTTTTCATCTATTAATCCACAATTATATCCATATTCTGTAAGTCGCATGTCGGCATTATCATGGCGCAATAACAATCTATATTCTGCACGAGATGTTAATAGTCTATATGGATCTATTACTCCTTTGGTAACTAAATCATCAATTAATACTCCAATATATGCTTCATTCCTTTTTAAAATTAATGGTTCTTTTCCTTCTAATTTTAATGCAGCATTAATTCCGGCTATTAATCCTTGACAAGCTGCTTCTTCATATCCACTTGTTCCATTTATTTGTCCCGCTGTGAATAAATTTTTTAGTACTTTTGTTTCTAGTGATTGTTTTAATTGTTTTGAATCAATTGCATCATATTCTATTGCATAAGCATATTTTAATATTTTGGCATTTTCTAATCCTGGTAGACTATGAACCATTTTTTCTTGAATGTCTTTTGGCATACTAGTTGAAAAACCTTGAATATATATATCATCATAATATAAACTTTCAGGTTCTAAAAATAATTGATGTCTTTCTTTATCGGCAAATCTTACTATTTTATCTTCAATTGATGGACAATATCTTGGACCTATTCCTTTTATATCGTCAAGTCCTCCATACATACTTGATTTATTTAAATTTTCTTTAATTATTTGATGAGTTTCTGGCTGAGTATATATTAGATAACAAGGTTGTTGATTATTTACATCATAATAATATTTGTTATCAAAACTAAAACTTAGATAGTTTTTGTCTCCTTCTTCAATTTTAGTTTTACTAAAATCAATTGAATTTTTATCTATTCTTTGAGGTGTTCCTGTTTTTAATCTTTTTATGGTAAAACCATATTCTTTTAATTTATCACTTAAATGATTACTTGGCTTTTCTCCATGAGGACCTTTTCTTTCTCTGGTACTACCTATTAATATATCGGCTTTTAAATATGTTCCTGTTGTTAAAATTACACATTTAGAATTAATTTTTTCTCCATTTTCAAGGATAATACCTTTTACTTGTCCATCTTCAACAATTAAATCTTCAACTATTGCTTCTAATATTTCCAGATTTTCTTGATTATTTAGTGTTTTTAACATTTCTTTTGGATATGTTATTTTATCTGCTTGGGCACGAAGTGATCTAACTGCTGGACCTTTAGCACTATTTAGCATTTTTATTTGAAGTAGTGATTTATCAGCATTTCTTCCCATTTCTCCACCTAAAGCATCTATTTCTCTTACTACTATTCCTTTGGCACTTCCACCAATTGATGGATTACATGGCATATCTGCTATATTTTTAATATTTCCTGTTACTAATAATGTTTTATGATTTTTTCTGGATGTTGCAAGGGATGCTTCACATCCTGCGTGTCCTCCTCCAACAACTATTACATCATACATACAATCACTTCTTTCTCTTTGACGAACATATTATACTATCTTTTTTTAAAATATACAAGAAAAAAGAATCAAATGATTCTTTTGAATTATTATTAAAATTATAAACATATTTTAGAAAATCATGAACATACTTATTAAGGCAAAAAATGCTGATACAATTCCTAAAACCATTCCAGCAATAGAAATAGCATTACCCGGAATAGATTTATTTTCATGATTGATTTGATTTTCAATTTTTGATATATTATCTTGTAATGATACACCACAATTCATACAAAAAACTGCTTTATCAGATATTTTATTACCACAATTTGAACAATATTTTTCCATCTAAATTCCTCCATATATAAATATTATCATAAAGATTCTTATTATCTGTAATGAAAGGGCTACTATATTTAGTACTAAACCTGTTATATTAATACTACTTCTGTGTTTTCTCATTCCTACTATAGATAATACTAATCCAGTAATTGGTGGAGCTAGGAAAAATAATATATATGCAAAAATAATAATAAGTAACATAATAATACCTCCTTATATATTTAATAAGATATTAGCATATTTTATTAAATTTCGCAATTATTTTCCTAAACAAAATCTACTAAATAATTCATCTAGTAATTCTTCTTTATATGTTTCTCCGATAATTTCTCCTAATATATTCCATATACTTCTTAAATCTATTTCAATGAAATCTATTGGTAATTCATTTTTTAAAGACTTTTCTATTTCATTTATTTTTTCTAATGATTGATTTAGTAATGATATACTACGTGAGTTACTTAAATATGTTAAATCTATATTATTTAATTCTTCTAAATTAAATAATTCTTTTATTTTTTCTTTTATTATTTCAATACAGTTATCATCTAAAGCACTTATTTTTATAATTTTATTTTTATCTAAACTGGAATAGTCTATTTTTTTAGGTAAATCTATTTTATTAATAATTATTAGGTGTTTTTTGTTTTTTATTTGTTCGTATAGATTTTTTTCTTCTTCAGTTATTTCTTCATTATTGTTTAATACATATATAATTAAATCAGCTTCATTTATTAGATTAAGACTTTTTTCTACTCCAATATTTTCTACATAGTCATTTGTTTTTCTAATTCCGGCTGTATCTATTATTTTTAACATTATTCCATTTATTAGAATATTTCCTTCGACAATATCTCTAGTAGTACCTGGTATATCTGTTACTATTGCTTTATCTTCATCTAATAATTTGTTTAAGATACTACTTTTGCCAACATTAGGACTACCTATGATAGCTGTTTTTATTCCTTCATTTATTAATTGATTATCTTTAGAACTATTTAATACTTTTTTTATACTACTTTTTATTTCATCTAATTTATTTAATATATCTTTATTTGTTACTTCTTTAATATCATCATATTCTGGATAATCAATATTTACATTTATATTTGCTATCATTGAAACCAATTTTTCTCTTAATTCTTTTATTAAATTAGAAGTATATCCATTTACTTGATTTACCGCTAATTCTACTTGCTTTTCTGTTTTGGCATTTATTAAATCCATTACGCCTTCAGCTTCTATTAAATCTATTCTACCATTTAAAAATGCTCTTTTGGTAAATTCTCCTGGTTCGGCTAGACGACAACCGTTAGATAATAATAGTTCTAATATTTTATTGGTAGTAGCTATTCCACCGTGAGAGTTAATTTCAACGATATTTTCTTTTGTAAATGTATTGGGTTTTAACATTACAGATACTAATACTTCATCTATTAGTTTTTCTTTTTCATAAATATGGCCATAATTAATTGTGTGTGATTTTACTTTAGATAAATCTTTTCCTTTATATATTTTTTTTACAATTTCTATGGCGTCATCTCCACTGACTCTTATTATTGAAATTGCTCCAACTCCTAGAGGAGTAGATATTGCGGCTATTGTATCATTCATTTTTTTCACCTCCAAAAAAAGACTTTTAAAAGCCTATTTTTCAACATATCTAATTATTGTACATCTATTTGGTTCTTCACCAACACTATTTGTTTCTATATTATAATAGTTACTTGCAATTGAATGTACTATTCTTCTTTTATATGAATTCATTGGATCTAGTTTTGTTTCTATTTTAGTACGCATTACTTCATTGATTATTTCTTTGATTTCATTTTCAAATTTTTTTTCTATTTTTTTCTTGTAATTAGATACATCTAAGTTAACATTAATATTAAATCCTGTTTGATTACTTATTGATTTTCTTAATAAATATTGAATTGAATTTAATGTTTTTCCTTCTTTTCCTATTAATATGGAATTATTTTTAGAATTAATTCTTACAAAGAATACATTATCTTCTTCAAATATATTTATATTAATATCAATATTCATTTTTTCACTTAATTCTTTAATATAATTTTGAATAAATTTTTCTACATCTTGTTTTTTGATTACTTCTAGAACATATTTATCTTCTTCATTATATTCTTTGGTAATTATTTCATTATTATATACATCTAATTTATCAAGACAAGTTACACGACATTCTTCTTCATTATTTCCTTCAAATTTATATACTTCTATCATTTTTTACTCCTCTTTACTATTAAATTTTGTAATATTGTAAACCCACTATTAGTTATCCAATAAAGAATAATAGCGGTAGACATTTGAAATGAAGTAAATACTATTATCACTAGCATTACGTTCATCATAGTTTTCATTTGTTTTGCTTGATCACCTGTTTGATTTTTGTTTGCTTTAAATGAGAAGAATGTTACTACTAATACTAAAACTGGTAATATTAAATAGTAATAATGTCCTTTTGATAAAGCTGCCATTGGAGTTGTTGCCATATTGAAGAATAAGAAGTTATCTTCAAATAATACAGGTAATCTATATAATGCTTCATAGAAAGCAAAGAATAGAGGTATTTGTAAGAAACTAAATAAGCATCCAGACATTGGATTAACATTATATTTTTTATAAAGAGCCATCATCTCTTGACTTTTCATAGTCATTGATTGTTGATCATTTTTATCTTTATATTTATTTTCAATTTTTTTCATTTCTGGTTGAAGCTTTTGCATCATTTCAGATTGTTTTAATGTTTTTCTTGTAATAGGATATAGTAACAATCTTATTAATAATGTAGCAAATATGATTGCAAGTCCATAATTTTTTAATAAACTTCCAAGTTTAATTAAGAACCAAGTTAGTGGTTTTATAAATATTGTATTCCATAAACCTTCATATCCACCTGATGTTATTTTAAACTCAGAACATTTTGGTAAATCGTTAATATCTAGTAAATTATTAATTTTTTTATCATATTCTTTTTCTGTTATTTTTTCTTTTTTTAGATCTTTAGCTAATTTTTCTTCTTGTGCCTTTTTTGTATCTTCGTATAATTTTTTTATATCTTTATCAGTTGGCTGACACATAATGTTTGATGGTAGGGTTTGGCCCGTTTCTTCATTTTTTACTATTTTTCCATCTACATCTTTTAGTTGCTTTGTACATCCTGTTAATAATAGAATAGTTATTAACAAAATAATTATTTTTTTATTTTTCATTTTCTTCCTCCTTAAATATTTTATATTTTTCAAAAACTTCAAATAATAATTTTTCATTTAAAGTAAATGAATTATTTAAGAAGTTCTTTCTTACTATTATAATACAATTGAAATTATTTTTGTAGCCTTTTTTATCAATTATACTCTTAATTTGCCTTTTTATTTTGTTTCTTGTAACAGCATTACCTAATTTTTTACTGACAGAAATGCCAAAATGATGTAATTTTTCATTATTTCTTTCTATATATATTATATATGATGAATTTTTGAATGAATTATTATTTTTTATTATTCGAGCAAATTCTTGATTTTTTTTTATTATATTTATTTTTTTCATTTTTTCACCTCTAAAAAAATAAAATCACTGACGAGCAGTGATTATTAACGAGATAAAACTTTACGTCCCTTTCTTCTACGACTATTAATTATTCTTGTCTTAACTCTTGCCATAAATCCCATTTTTTTACTTTTTCTTCTATTATTTGGTTGATAAGTTCTTTTCATATCTACACCTCCATTACCTAATTTTTCTCACTTGCTTTATCAATTATATATATTTTTTATATATTTGTCAACGATTTAGTTCATTTTTTTTCATTTTTGATAAAAGTTATGAACATTTATTTCCTGGGAAATATTTCCTGGGATATTTTTGATATTTTTGTTTATGAATATCATTATATATATAATAATTGTCTAGTAAATGTACATTTTTTTGAAAAATATAATCATTAAAATTTCACAAATATTTCACATAAAATTTGACATTTATTTACATATTGACATTTTTAATTATTGACAGTGTTGATAACGTATTTATAATTTATACACAAAAAATGTGCAAAAGATAAAAAAACGTTGTTTTTTTTGGCAATTTACTTTATTTTTTGCACAATTTATTGTAGAATAATGGTGTAGTTTTGAACAGAAGGTGATTTTATGGACTTAGATAGTATGTGGACAACTTTTTTAGAAAAAATTAAGACACAAATATCTGATATTGCTTATGAGACATGGTTTAGTGAAACTAAACTTATTGACATAAGTAGTGGAAAAGCTAAAGTTGTTGTTCCTTATCATATTCATAAAAAGAATCTTAAAGAAAACTATAATGATTTAGTTGAAGAAACGTTTACTGATGTTACTGGTACACATTTTGATTTTGAATATCTTTTAGAGGAAGAGATTGAAAATAATGTTACTATTACAGCTGAAGATATTGGAGTACCTACAAATGATAATTTTGTTACTAATTTGGATAGTAAATATACTTTTAATACATTTATTATTGGAACGAGTAATAAGTTTGCTGCTACATCGGCTTTGGCGGTTGCGGAACATCCTGGTAAGATGTACAATCCTTTATTTATTTATGGTCCTAGTGGACTTGGAAAAACTCATTTGATGCAAGCAATTGGTAATTATATTGTTAAAAATAGTAATAAGAAAGTACTTTATAATACTTGTGATAATTTTGTTACTGATTTTGTTGAAATATGTAGAAAAAATAAGGAAGAAAACAATTTTGAAGCTACACAACAATTTAAAAATAAATATAGGGATGTTGATGTATTAATTATTGATGATATACACAATTTAGTAGGAGCTGTTTCAGCTCAGCAAGAGTTTTTCAACACTTTTAATGATTTATATAATAATGAAAAGCAAATTATACTATCATCAGATAGATCTCCTGATGATATTAAGAGGTTAGAAGAGCGTTTAAAAACAAGATTTAACTGGGGATTACAAGTTGATATATTGCCGCCTGATTTTAAACTTAGAATGTCAATAATTGATAAAAAAATTGAAAGTAAGGAGTTATCCACATCTTTCCCACAGGATGTAAAAGAATATATAGCTAGTAATTGTGTAGGGGATATAAGAAAGCTTGAAGGGGCTTTGACACGTGTATTTGCTTATGCGACTATTATGAATGGTTCTGAGATTAATCTTAATTTAGCAGTTGATGCTCTTAAGGATTATTTTGTTAAAACTATTGTTGCTCAGAATAAGATTGATCAAGTTATTCAACTGGTAGGGGATCATTATAATATAAGTGTTGATGATTTAAAGAGTAAAAAGAGGACTAATAAGATAGCAATTCCAAGAATGATTGCTATGTACATATGTAGAATATATTTAAATGAAAATTTGGTTAAAATTGGTCTTGAATTTGGTGGTAAAAATCATACAACTGTTATGCATGCTGTTGACAAAATCAAAAAAGAAATCATTAATAAAGAAGATTTAAGTAATGAAATTCAAAAAATTGTTGATAAAATCAAAGTGTGTTGATAATGTCAATTATTTGCACATTTTGTTGACATTGAATAAGGCCTTATTTTATAAGGTTTTATTTGAGTTATAAACATTATTGACATTAATAATAATAATATAATAATAAAAAGAAAGAAGGAAAAATATGAAAATTAAAATTAAACAGAAAGTATTACTAGAACATTTAAATTATGCTATTAAAGGAATATCAAGTAAAAATTTGATTCCAATTTTAAATTGTATTAAGTTTGAACTTACTGATGAAGGTTTATATTTGTTAAGTACTGATAATGAAATTGCTATTAAAACTTTTATTGATAAAGATAAAATTGATAGTATTGATGAAGTTGGTGAGTTAGTTATTAGTGGTAAATATATATATGAAATAATTAGAAAACTAAGTGATGAAGTTATAAACATTGAAGAGGTTATTGATTCTCAAGTATTAATTACTACACAAAGTTCATCTTTTAAATTAAATTGTATTGATCCTAAAGAATTTCCTAATTTAGAACTTGAGTATGTTAATGAACCTTTGGTTTTAAAACAAAATGTGTTTAAGTCAGCTATTTCTCAAATAATATTTGCTACTTCTACACAAGAATCTCGTCCTGTTCTTACTGGTGTTAATTTTAAAATTGTGGATAACTTACTTGAATGTACAGCTACTGATTCTTATAGATTAGCAAAAAGAAAGATTAATTTAAGTAATTCTTTAAGTAATAATGTGGATATTATTGTTCCTGCTAAAAATTTAAATGAAGTTATTAGAATGCTTGTTGATGATTCTAAAGATATTGAACTACATATATTTGTTAATAAAGTTGTATTTAAGTTTGGTAGTTTAATTATTATGTCTAGACTTATAAATGGTACTTATCCAGATACTAATAAATCTATACCTAGTTCATTTACTTTAAAAATAAATACTAATCTTAATAAGTTATATAATGCTATTGATAGGGCTTCTTTATTAACTAATGAAGAAGAAAAAAATATTATTAACTTATCAACTAGTGGAGATATTGCTTATATTACTAGTAATATTCCAGAAATTGGTAATGTTGAAGAAAAAATTAGTATTAAGAAGAATAATGATGAAGAAATTAAAATTGCTTTTAGTTCTAAGTTTATGATGGAAGCTATTAAGAATTTTGATTGTGATGAAATTGAAATTAGTTTTAATGGGGAGATTAAACCTATAATTATTACAGCTTCAAATAATGATGAATTAATACAATTGATATCTCCAATACGCACATTTTAAAAAAATGTGTGTTTTTTTAAAGGAAATTTGAAAGTTTTGTCGTATAATATATATAGAGAGATAAATATAATTTTTTTTAATTATCGACAAATAATGACATATTTCGACTAAATTATTTGTTATAGTATGCAACTGAGGAGGGGGAAATATGATCTTAGAAGATTATGAAATTGGATATGGAACGCAAGCTATTATTCCATTAAGTGAAGATAAAACGATGATTTATGAAGAGGAAGGGGAGTATATTGTTGATAAACCTGCTAATCAGATAATTAATTATAATTGTAATTATTATGGTAGTTCTTATGATGGGAGATGTGAAGGTACTAGAAGTTTAACTGGTTTTAGGTCAAAACTTCCTATTATTATTGAAGAATCAAGAAATATTATTTTTTTTCCTACTAATTCTGTTAGAAGAAAACAAAGTACTTGGATTGCTTTAAATAAGATAGCTTCATATCATAAAAATGATAAGAATAGTTATATTATATTTACTGATGGAAGAAAGATTGATTTTGATATTTCTATGTTTTCTTTAGAAAATCAGTTTTATAGAGCAACTGCTTTAAAGTCTAAATTTCTAGATCGAAAATTATTAGATAAAAATATTGAAGAAAAATAGGTAAAATTATCTATTTTTCTTTTTTTAGGGTTTATTTTGTGGTATAATATATGGGTATGTACTGGTATACAAATTTAGACTTTTAGAAAAAAATAGGCTATTATTTAAAGAAAGAAGCTGATATATGTATTTAAAAAATGTTGAGTTAGTTAATTTTAGAAATTATAAACATATAAAAGTTAGTTTTAATAAGGGAATAAATATTATATATGGTAAAAATGCTCAAGGTAAGACTAATTTACTTGAAAGTATTTATTTATTAGGGCTTACTAATTCGCATCGAAATATTTTAGATAATAGTTTAATTAATAATGGTAATTTATTTTTAAAAGTTAAAGGTAATTTAAAGAAGGATAAGATTTCTAATGATTTAGAAGTTTATATTGATGAGAGAAAGAAAGTGCTTAAATTTGATAATAGTATTATAAATAAAGTAAGTGATTATATTTCTAATATGAATATAATTATTTTTACGCCTGATGATTTAGAATTAATTAAAGGTTCTCCTCAAGTAAGAAGAAAGTTTTTAAATGTTGAATTATCACAATTATATAGTAATTATTATGTTGTTTTAAATGAGTATGAAAAGTTACTTAAGATTAGAAATGAATATTTAAAGAATGTTTATAAAAATCATAAGATTGATGATAATTATTTTGATATATTAACTTCTTATTTAGTGGATAAGGCTATAATTATTTATAAAATGAGACAGAAGTTTGTTGATAAGTTTAATTTATTTTGTCAGGATATTTATAAAGATATTACAAATTATGATAATTTTCGAATTGTGTATAAAAAAAGTATTGATGTTGATATAAATGATTCCAATGTTAAAAATATTATGCTTTTAAAATTTAGAGAAAAAAAAGATTTAGAAATTAAATTATCCAGTACTATATATGGTCCACATCGAGATGATCTAGAATTTTATTTAAATGATATTAATTTAAAGTTTTATGGATCACAAGGTCAACAAAGGTTAGCTGTTTTAACTTTGAAATTATCTGAGATTGAAATATTTAAGAAATATAAGGAATCTGTTCCTATTTTACTTTTAGATGATATATTTAGTGAAATAGATAAAGATAAAAGAGATAATTTGCTTAAATATATTAATAAAGATATTCAGACTATTATTACTACTACTGATGTTGATACAATTGATGATAAATTTATAAAAAAAGCTAAATTATTTCAAATTGATAGTGGAAAAATAAAAAAAATAAAAGAGGTGATATAAGTGGAAGAAAATAATCATTATGATGCTTCGGATATTCAAGTTCTTGAAGGATTAGAAGCTGTTAGAAAAAGACCTGGTATGTATATTGGTACTACTGATGTAAAGGGTCTTCATCATCTGGTTTGGGAAATTGTTGACAACTCTATTGATGAGGCTTTAGCTGGTTTTTGTCATAATATTGAAATTGTAATTAATAAGGATAATTCTATTACTGTAAAAGATGATGGTCGTGGAATTCCTGTTGGAGTTCATCCTAAAACTGGTATCTCTACTGTTGAAACTGTTTATACTGTTTTACATGCTGGAGGAAAATTTGGTGGAGGCGGATATAAGGTTTCTGGTGGTTTACATGGTGTTGGTGCTTCTGTTGTTAATGCTTTAAGTAGTTGGGTTGAAGTTACTGTTTATAAGGATGGTAAGATTCATCGTGTAAACTTTAAAAATGGTGGTAAAATTGATAAACCTTTAACTGTTATTGGGGAATGTGATCCTAATCGTACTGGAACTACTGTTTCTTTTAAACCGGATGCTGATATATTTGATACTGATATTTATGATTATGATACTTTAAAGGTACGTACTCGTGAACTTGCTTTTTTAAATAAAGGTTTAAAGCTTACTTTACGTGATGATAGAGATGATGAGGATACCACGGGAGATAGTTTTTGTTACGAAGGTGGTATTAGTGAGTATGTTAAATATATTAATAAAAATAAAACGGCTATTCATGAACAAATTATTCACTTAGAAGGTGAAGAAGATGGAGTAATGTTTGAAGTTGCTTTACAATATAATGATAGTTATAATAGTAATATTTATTCTTTTGTTAACAATATTAATACACATGATGGTGGTACTCATGAAGAGGGTGTAAGACGTGCTCTTACTAGACTTATTAACAATTATGCCAGAAAAAGCGGAATGCTTAAGGATAAGGATGAAGCTTTAACTGGTGATGATGTTAAGGAAGGTCTTACTATGATTGTTTCTTGTAAGCATCCTAATCCACAATTTGAAGGTCAAACTAAGGGTAGATTAGGTAATTCTGAGGTAAGAAAGCTTGCTGATAGTGTATTTGCTGAAGGTTTTGATAGATTTTTAATGGAAAATCCTGATGAAGCTAAGCTTATTGTAAACAAAGCAATGCTTGCATGTAGAGCGAGAAATGCTGCTAAGAAAGCTAGGGAGATTACTCGTAAAAGTGAGATGTCAACAACTAATTTCTTTGGAAAGTTATCTGATTGTAAAAGTAAAGATTCAAAAGTTTCTGAGATATTTATAGTCGAGGGAGATTCAGCAGGTGGTTCTGCTAAAAAGGGTAGAGATTCAATGACACAAGCTATTCTTCCTTTAAGAGGTAAGATATTAAATGTTGAAAAAGCTAGACTTGATAAGGCATTAGGTAATGAAGAAATTAGATCAATTATTACGGCTTTTGGTACTGGTATTGGACAAGATTTTGATTTATCTAAGCTTAGATATGATAAGATTGTAATTATGACCGATGCCGATGTTGATGGTGCTCATATTCGTGTTTTATTATTAACTCTTTTCTATAGATTCTTTAGACCTATTGTGGAGGCAGGGCACGTATATGCTGCTCAACCACCTTTATTTAGAATTACTCATGGTAAAACTAGAAAATATGTTCTTGATGAAGCTGAGAAGGAGAAATATTTATCTACCCTTCCTGAGGCTACTCGTAATCGTGCTGATATTGCTCGTATGAAAGGTCTTGGTGAAATGGATGCTGAAGAGTTAAATGAAACAACTATGGATATTAATAAAAGAACTCTAAGGAAGATTACTTTAGATGATTGTATTGCAGCTGATGAGGTTTTTGAAAAACTTATGGGTGATGAGGTTGAACCTAGAAGGGCATTTATTGAAGAAAATGCAAGATATGTTCAAAATTTGGATATATAGGAGGTGACGTATGGAAAATAATGAAGAAATTGTTAAAGATGAAGAAATGGAAGATGTTATAGAAGATGAAGATTCTTTTCATGAAAGGGATTCTTTATCTGAAAATAATATTGTAAAGGAAGTTCAAGATTCGTTTTTGGATTATGCTGTTAGTGTTATTACATCGCGTGCTTTACCTGATTTAAGGGATGGTTTAAAGCCAGTTCATAGAAGAATTCTTTGGTCTATGTATAATTCTGGTTATACTCCTGATAAGCCTCATAGAAAGTCGGCTAAAACTGTTGGAGAGGTTATGGGTAATTACCATCCACATGGTGATTCTTCTATTTATGAAGCTATGGTTCGTATGGCTCAAGATTTCAATCAAAGGTATTTACTTATTGATGGACATGGAAATTTTGGTAATATCGAAGGTGATGGAGCTGCAGCTATGCGTTATACTGAATCTAGATTATCTAAGCTTTCTCTTGAATTACTTAGAGATATTGGTAAAAATACTATTCCAATGGGTAAAAATTTCGATGAATCTTTAGATGAACCTGAGGTTTTACCTTCGAGATATCCTAATATTTTAGTTAATGGTACGATGGGTATTGCTGTTGGTATGGCTACAAATATTCCTCCTCATAATTTAGATGAAGTTATTGATGGATGTGTTGCTTATATTGACAATCCTTCAATTGATACTTTGGGTTTGATGCAATATATTAAAGGTCCTGATTTTCCTACTGGAGGTATTATTTTAGGTAATTCTGGTATTAAGAAAGCTTATGAAACTGGTAAGGGTTCTATAACTATTCGTAGTAGGGCTGAAATTGTTGAGGAGAAGAACCATAATAGTATTGTTATTACTGAGGTTCCTTATGGTGTTAATACTTTAGATTTAAAGAATAGGGTGGCTGAGCTTGTTCATAATAAGATAATTGATGGTATTTCTGATTATCATACTGATTTAAAAGATGGTGTAAAGATTACTATTACTTTAAAAAAGGATGCTAATGCTCAAGTTGTTTTGAATAATTTATTTAAACATACTAATTTTCAAATTTCTTATGGAATTAATTTAATGATGATTGATAATGGTACTCCTAAAACTTTAGGTTTAAAGGATATTATTTCTAAATATATTGATTTTCAAAAGGAAGTTATTATTCGTAGAACTAGATATGATTTAGAAAAAGCTGAGGCTAGAGTTCATATTTTAGATGGTTTGAAGATAGCTCTTGATAATATTGATGAAGTTATTTCTATTATTCGTGGTTCTAAGACTGATGAAGATGCTAAAAATGGTTTAATGAGTAAGTTTGGTTTAACTGAGATTCAAACTAATGCTATTCTTGAAATGCGTCTTCGTAGATTAACTGGATTGGAAAGAGAAAAGATTGAAGCAGAACTTGCTGAATTATTAGAAAAGATTAAGTATTATAAGGAAATTCTTGGTAGTGAGGAGAAGGTACTTGCTATTATTAAGGAAGAATTAATTGAAATTAAGAATAAATATGGTGATGATAGAAGAACTCATATTGATATGACTGCTATTGATTATATTGAGGATGAATCTTTAATTCCTGTTGAGAATATTGTTATTACTTTAACTAATAAAGGTTATATTAAGCGTATGACAAGTGAAACTTATAAAACGCAAAACAGAGGTGGTGTAGGTATTAAGGGAATGACAACAAATGAAGAGGATTTTGTTGAAACTTTAGTATCTATGACAACTCATGATTATATTATGTTCTTTACAAATAAGGGCAAAGTATATCGCGCAAAAGGTTACGAAATTCCTTTATTTAGTAGACAATCTAAGGGTTTACCTATTATTAATTTACTTGCGATTGATAAGGATGAAGTGGTACGTGCGGTACTTGCTGTTAAAAATGATGAAGATAGTAAATATATTGTTTTATGTACTAAAAATGGTTTAATTAAACGTACTGATATTTCTGAATTTGAGAACATACGTACGAATGGTAAGATAGCTATTACTATTAAAGATGAAGATGAATTGATAGCTGCAAGATGTACTAATGGTAATAATGAAATTCTTATTGCTTCTACTAATGGTAGAATGATTAGATTTAATGAAAATGAAATTAGAGTTATGGGTAGAACTGCTTCTGGTGTTAAAGGTATTGATACTGATGGTGGAGCATGTGTTGGATGTGAAATAAGTGAAGCAGGTAAAGATATTCTTGTTATTACTGAAAATGGTTATGGTAAAAAGACAAGTGTTGAAGAGTATAGAATGACTCATCGCGGTAGTAAAGGTGTTAAAGCATTAAATGTAACTGAGAAAAATGGAAATATTGTTTCATTTAAATCAGTAAATGGTGATGAAGATTTAGTTATTATTACAAATAGTGGAATGATTATTAGATTATCATTAACTCAAGTATCATCAACTGGTAGGGTTGCTCAAGGAGTAAGATTAATTAATCTTAAAGATGATCAAAAAGTTAGTACAGTTACTATAATTAATCCTGATGATAGTGAAGAAGATAATGATAATAATATTGATGATTTTGTAAATAATGAAGAAACTGAATAGTTTCTTTTTTATATTCTATAATTATTTAATAGTGCATGTTTCACGTGGAACATTGAATAGAATAGAATACATGCATGTTTCACGTGGAACATTGAATAGAATAAAATACATGCATGTTTCACGTGGAACATGGAACATTGAATAGAATAAAATACATGCATGTTTCACGTGAAACATTGAATAGAATAGAATAGAATATATGCTTGTTTCACGTGGAATATTGAATAGAATAGAATACATGCATGTTTCACGTGGAACATTGATAGAATAAAATACATGCATGTTTCACGTGGAACATTGATAGAATAAAATACATGTATGTTTCACGTGGAACATTGAATAGAATAGAATACATGCATGTTTCACGTGGAACATTGAATAGAATAGAATACATGCATG
>CACYFN010000027.1 GCA_902773675.1 uncultured Erysipelotrichaceae bacterium
GTTTATCATCTTTATCTATTTGTTTTTTAGTATTTATTATATTAGTATTTATTTGGCTATGATTTTCAAACACTTGATTTTCAAGTGATAGATTTTCATACCTTTGATTAAAATTATATGGGATTTCATAAATATTATATCTATATTCTATTTTGCCACTTTTTGTTTTATCTGGAAATATTTTATCTATTATAAGATAATTATTAATTTTTAACTCTTTCAATCCAGATTTGATAGATGTAATATTTTCTTTACTTAGTGCAACTAATCATTTAATAGAGTAATCCCAATCACTAGGTAAGGACAACATATATGATAGTAATCCCTTCGCTTTATAACTTAAATTTCTATCTTGTAAATGATAATTACTCATAACTGTATAATTTTTTGTTTTATTAATTCTAAACACTGACATACTATCACCTCCAAAAATAAAAAGCCAGCATCTGGCTTTTTATATACAGTTTATAATAATACTTTAAAATATAAGGTTTATATGTAGTTATATTGTTATTTTTCCTTCTATAACTTGCGACTGCTTTTTTATCACTACTACATCATTACCACTAGCAATCGATACCCCTTTTACTAAGTCTTCTACACTCATCTGTTCCCCAGTTTCAAGAAGTATTTGACTTCCTCCCATACTAGATGCATTACTTGATACTGTTATCATATCATCCCATTTAATAGTTCCATTTTCTATTGCTTCCATAATAAGAAGTAGGCTCATCATTTTAGTCATACTAGCAGGAGCCATTTTCTCATGACTGTTAAATTCAAATAATATTTTACCTGTTGAATATTCCATTATAATGGCACTTTTAGCATTAGGAGCTAAAACAGTATCTTCCGCCTTAACAAAAGGTATAAACATAAACAAAACAAAAAACATAATAATTACTTTCTTCATAATCCACCTCTAATTAAAAGTATGCGATTAATGTAATATTATGTTTTTATAAAAATTTTTTAATTTTTTAAAGAAGTAATAGGCACAACAATAATACCATCTTCTCTTTTATATGCAGCATTAGAAAGCCCACAAATTATTATTAATGATTTAGGTGGAGTAGTTCCATCATCTATCATTTTTTTTCTGATTTTAAGTAAATTATTTGCAGCTTCATCAATTTGATTTGCACCTAATTTTATTTCTATTGCTGCATATTCACCATCAGACATTTCTATTATTGCATCTATTTCATGATTATCATAATCTTGATAATGATATACTTCAGCATTAAAGGTATCAGCATAAATTCTTAAATCTCTCTCCACTAATGCTTCAAATAAAAATCCTAATGTTTCCAAATCATTCATTAATTTTTCTTCTGTTAAATTAAGTAATGATGTTGCAATAGAAGGATCCACAAAATGTCTTTTTTCAGATTGCTTAATTCTTAAACTAGATCTAACTTTAGGTGAATATGGTTTTTGATTGAAAATTAAATATAATTTTTCAAAAATATTCAAATAATCAGAAACTGTTTCAACATCAATATTATTTTCTTCTTTTTCTTTAATATCCTCTTTTAGTTTATTATTTGATACTGTTGTTGATTCGTTTCTAGCAAGTGTTCTTAAAAGTAATTTCATTTTAATTGTATCTCTTTTAATATTATCAATTCTATATGAATCATCATCTATTATTTCTTCTACATATTGCTTAGGAATTAAAACTGCTTGTTCAATTGGTAGATCAATACTTCCTGGCCATCCGCCTCTTAAAATAAATTCAATTATATTTTTTAAACTAGTTTCCTTAGTCAATTTATTAATAGCCTTATTATTACATATATCTTGTAATGATACATCTCCACTTGAATCACCAGATTCATATAGACTCATAGGAAACATCTTTATTTTGCCAATTCTTCCAGCTCCTGAATGCATTATTCCTTTATGATTAGGAGTTGAAGAACCAGTTAAAATAAACTTTCCTTTTTTACCATCTTCGTCACATTTATATCTAACTGCATCCCATATTTCAGGAACTTCATTCCACTCATCAATAAGTCTTGGATTTTCACCTATTAAAATTGTATTAACATCTAATTGTGCAATTTTTCTATTCTGAAAATTATTATCAGGAGCTCCGACCAAAAATTCACTATTTGAATGATACCTAGATGTCCATGTTTTTCCACACCATTTTGGGCCTTCAATACATACCGCGCCAAATGTTTTTAAATATTTTTCAACTTTTTCATCAATTAATCTTTTTCGATAATTTTCATTTTCCATAGTTAGTCACCTCTTACTAATTATATCACACAAAAAATATAAAGTGAATAGCAATCCGATATATTTTTGATTTCTAATCCGATGTTTTTTTAAATTTCAAGCCGATGCTTTTTATTAAAATTGATTATCTATATTATTATTAATATAACCATTTTCTCATTAATAATATTATCCAATCTTCTTTATATTTATATACATTCTTGAGTGATATCCATATTTATTATAAAAATTAATACCTATGTCATTATAAGCAAATACATCTACTAGAATATATTCACAACCTACTGATTTAAAATAATCTTCCATCTTAGAAATAAGCATATTACCTATACCTTTACTTCTTACTTTTTTAGAAACTATTAATTCAGTTATTTCTCCTTTTTTAGGACATTTATAATCTAGATAATCATATTCATTATATTTAAGTATACAACCCATAATTAATCCTAATACTTTATTATCTTGAATAGCTAAATAACATTTACCATTATTATTCTTAACTTTTTCTAAATCTAAAATAGCCATTTTATCTCGATATTCTGGATGTACTTGATCCAAATTATCTTTATCTATTGATACTAGATATTCTTCAAGTTCAACTAATAAATCTTTAACATCTTCTAAATATTTATCTTCATATTCTATTATTTTCATATATCATCTTCTCCAAATAAATATTCTAAGTGAATAGCAAATACACCATTTTTCTTAATTGACTCTTCATATCCATCTAATTTATATATATTTTTAATTGCTTCATCATAGTCATTAGTAGATGAAGTTGTATATCTAGTACCTTCTAAAGTTAATAATTCTTCTAATGTTTTATAATAATTTACTTCTAATACTCTACAATAAAATTTACCTAAATTATTACTAGTAAATTCTATAATGTCATTAGTCTTTAATTTACCATAATCATGTTTATTATCTTTATTAGTTCTAATTTCTACTCTTTTAGTATTATTTTTAATAGCTAATGCAGCTCTATCATTTATATTTAATTTCATAAATTTTAAAACCTCTAACTCTATTTTAATAATTTATTCTTTCTATTTAAAAACAATTCTTTATTACAATGATACTCTTTGGAAATTAATATTTCATTATCTTTGAAATAAGAAGATTTTTTGGTACCAACAAATTCAAAACCTAATTTTTCCATAATCTTCCAAGATGCTGGATTTATTTCAGCCGCCCCAGTATATATATCTGTTATTTCGACTTCATTGAACATAAAATCCAATACTGTAAGTGCTGCCTCTGTTGCAAAACCCTGTCCTTGGTATTTTGTGTCTATAAACCAACCTACATCTCTTATATTATCAGGTTTGTTATCTTTTGGTTGACAAGTAATTTGTCCAATAACTATTTCTGTGTCTTTAAGAAAAATACTCCAAGTATATTTCTGACTATCTTCTTGCATTTGAATATATTCTATTTTCTTTTCATAAAAAGGTTTTTGTCTTTCCCAATCAGATAATTGTTTCATAAATATCTTTCTTGCATTTTTTAAATCTTCTATATTATCTTTAGATAAATTATTTTTAACAAATATCCTATCTGGAGTAGGAAAATAATATTGATTAATATCTTCATTTATTAATATTTTCCATAATATATATTGTTCTTTCATTGTAGGAATTCTTAATTCTAGTCTTTCAGTATACAAATTTTTGAAATTAATTTTATTCATATATACACCACTTTCTTTATCTATCATATCTTACTTAATAAGTATATTAAATAATTATTTATCTAAATTATTTATCTAAACTATTAATATAATTATTAAATTCTTTAAATGTTAAATTAGGTTTAATTTCATAAAACTGTGTAATTGGTCTTGATATACCTCCTGATAGTTTATTTATTAATAGTATTTAATGCTTCTTGTTCATTTTCATATTTATATATACCTATTCTATACCAATTAGGATGTTCTATATGATATACATAATTATCTATATAACAAAGTATAAAACAATGCATATGTTCTTCACTATCTAAATCATTATAATCATTAGCCTCATATATACGGGTTGCAAACATCTTATTTTTTATATTTATTTTATTAAGTAAATAATGCATTAAATTAACTTGATCTATGCAAGTACCAATACCTAACTTTAGTATTTCATTTATAGTCATTGTTTTATATATTCTTCTAAAGTCTTTCATATTACCAATATGAATATCATTATTAATATCTATCCATCCATATCTAATATTATTTTTCATAAATTCTAATACATCATCGATATTTCTAAGATTATTTGTATTAGGTAAAAATTTATCAGTTTTAATTCTAACAATTACTCCATCTAATTCTTTATTAAACTTAATAATTTTAATATCTTTATATATTTTAAAACCAACATCTAAAAATAATTTTAAACTATTTCTATTTCTTTCAAAAGAATCATATAAATAATCAATACCATTATTAAATGCCTCTTTAACTAATAATTTTAAACTATCTTTAGAATAACCTAAGCCTCGATATTTATCTTCAATAACAATTCCACATTCATATATATCATCATTACTATTATAATGATAATTAACATATCCAATATATTTTTTTATACTAGTATCTTTTATATAAGCAAAATAACTATTTTTTATATTTCTTTTCCACTTATCATAATTAAAATCTATACAACCTGTATCATAATGATATCCTTGATATGATACATTATATCCGGCATTATAATTCATGGTTTTAGGATCACTTAATAACTTTTTATAATAACCATATTGTCTTATTGTAGGTTTAATTAATTCAAGATTCTTCAAACTAATCACTTCCTTTTAATAATTATATCAAAAAAACTATCATTAAGATAGTTCATTACATATTAAATTAGCTAATTCTGTAGGATTTTCTATACTAAGCCCTTCAATAAGTCTAGCTTGAGCATATAAAATCTTACTATAATTTCTAAGTTCATCTTTATTATCTTTATAAAGAGTATTTAATTTATCTACTATTTTATGATTAGCATTAATCTCTAATACCTTAGAAGCATTAACTTTTTCATCATTAGGCATAGCATTAATAACCTTTTCCATTTCAATGGAAATATCTCCATCACTAATTAAACATACAGGATGATTTTTAAGTCTATTAGTAAATCTTACTTCTTTAACATCACCAATAGCTTCTTTCATTAAAGATAACATATCTTTACTATCATCATTTTTCTTTTTTAAAGCTTCTTTTTCTTCTTCAGTATCTAAATCAATATTATCACATGATACATTAGCAAATTCTTTATCTTCATATTTATTTAAAACTTGTAATACAAATTCATCAATATAATCATTTAAATAAAGTATTTCAAAACCTTTATCTTTAACTTGTTCTACTTGAGGAAGCATATCTATTTTATCAATAGATTCACCAGAAGCATAATAAATCTTATCTTGACCTTCTACCATATTATCAATATATTCTTTTAAAGTAACAAGTTTTTTACCTTTAGATGAAGTAAACATTAATAAATCTTTTAATTTATCTTTATTAACTCCAAATGAATCATAACATCCAAACTTTAATTGCATACCAAAATTTTTATAAAAATCTTCATACTTCTCTCTATCATCTTTTAACATAGATTCAAGTTCTTTAATAATTTTAGTTTCTATATTTTTAGCAATTACTTTTAAATTCTTATCTTGTTGTAAAATTTCTCTTGAAATATTTAAAGATAAATCAGGAGAATCAACTACACCTTTAACAAAACTAAAATAATCAGGTAGTAAATCCGCACATTTTTCCATAATTAATATGCCATTAACATATAATTGTAATCCTTTTTCATAGTTCTTAGTATAATAATCATATGGTGCATGTGATGGAATATAAATAAGCGAATTATAACTAACAAGTCCTTCTCCTTTAGTATGAATAACTTTCATAGGCTTTTCATAATCAAAGAATTTATCACTATAGAAAGTATTATAATCATCTTCACTTATTTCACTTTTATCCCTTTTCCATAAAGGAATCATATCATTTAAAGTTTCTACTTCACTAACAGTTTCATATTCATCTTTAGATCCTTCTTTTAAGTGTTCATGAGCAACTTCCATCTTAATAGGATAAGTAATATAATTAGAATATTTTTTAATTAAACTCTTAATTTTATAATCATCTAAAAATTCACAATAATCAACATCTTCAGTATCTTCCTTAATCTTAAGAATAATATCAGTACCAAAATTATCCTTATCACATTCAGAAATTGTATAACCATCAATACCACTAGATTCCCAAACATAAGCTTTATCTTCATTATAAGCCTTACTTATAACTTTTATATTATCACTAACCATAAAAGCAGAATAAAAACCAACTCCAAATTGACCAATTACATCAATATCTTCTTTTTTATCATTTTCTTCTTTAAAAGCTAAAGTACCGCTTTTAGCAATTGTACCTAAATTATTTTCAAGTTCATCTTTATTCATACCACAACCATTATCACTAATAGTTAAAGTTCTATTATCTTTATCAACACTAATATTAATTACAAAACTATCACTATCTACTTTAATAGATTCATCTGTTAAAGACTTATAATGAAGTTTATCAATAGCATCACTAGCATTAGATAGTAACTCCCTTAAAAATATTTCTTTATTAGTATAAATAGAATTAATCATTAAATCCATTAATTTTTTAGATTCAGCTTTAAATTCTTTCTTTTTCATAATATCATCCTTTCATTAGAAATATAATATCCATTTCCATAATAGATTATAGCACCATTTATTAGCACAGTCAAGTAATGAGTGCTAATTTTATAAAAAATAAAAACTATTGATATCAATAGTCTATCTTGTAATATTTAATAGGAATGTGTAGTATTTATAACTACATATTCATTATAATACATAATTATTAAATTTTTATTAAGAATTAATTAAATTTTATTATTTATAGTAAATCTAATAGTAAGACCACCCATTTCATTATTATAAGCAGAAATAATACCTCCATGTGATAAAACAATCTCCTTACAAATAGATAAACCTAAACCAGATATCTTTCTAGATTTATCAGTTGTATATAAAGGTTCAAATATCTTACTTAAATCTTCCTTAGTACCACTACCATTATCACTAACATCAAATTGATAATAATCTTTTATTTTTTTTACAGATATATTAATAATACCATCACCATCAATATATCTAACACTATTACCAATAATATTACTGAAAACTCTTTTAATCTTATTAATATCAATATAAATAAAATCATTAATATTTTTAAAATCAAGTACTAAATCTATATTTTTATCATTTAAATCAATTTTATAATCTAAATTAATCATATCCTTTAAATCAGATAATCTAACACATTCAACATTTAAACTGCTATTTTTTTCATATAAATAATCTTCAAATTCATCTGATAAATCCTTTAAAACTAAAGCCTTTTGATAAATAATATTTATATACTTATCCTTAGTTTTCTTATCTAATTTAGAATTAATAATTCTATCAGAATACCCAATAATAGATGTAATTGGTGTTTTAATATCATGTGATATAGATGAAATAATTCTTCTTTGATTACTTTTTTCATCTTCTAAAGAATCAACTAAATCCACAAACTCATTTTGAATTAAATCTAACTCAGTTTTTTCTTTAATTTTTTTAGGTTTAATACCAAATTTATAATTTTTAATAGATTTTTGAACATTCTCAATAGGCTTTAAAAGTTTAAATCTCGTAACTAAAAATATAATAGAAATAATAATCAAAACAACCATTATTTCAAAAAAAGCTAAACTATTAATTGACTTAAAAATATCTAAACTACCAGGTTCAAATAACTTAATCAAATAAGAAGTACCATCAATATTAACTAATCTACTAATATAATAATTAGTTCTAATATCCCATATATCAGCATTATTATATATAATTCTACCATCTTCATCTTCAATATATAAACTAGAAGAATGATCTTTTTGATATTTTTTAATAGCATCTATTATAGAATCAGATTCATCAAAATCATCAATTAATTCAATTATATTATCATTAACTTTATTTTGAAACTTATTAGTTTCTTCCTTAATACGAGGATAAATAAAAAGTCTAAAATAAAAAACAATAAGTGCTATATTAAAAATAATAATAGCTAAAACAAATATAAAAGCAGTTTTCTTTATTTTCATATATTATCCTTTAAAAACTTATAACCAACACCCCATATAGTTATAATGTATTTTTCATTCTTATCAATTTTACTTCTTAAATTCTTTATATGTACAGCAACAGTACCAATATCACCATAATTACTTTCCCATACAGCATTATATATTTGTTCTTTAGATAAAACAATACCAGCATTCCTCATTAAATAATAAAGTAAATCAAATTCTTTAGAAGACAATTCAACTAATTTACCATTAACCTTTACTTCATAACTATCTTTATTTATTTCAATATCACCGATTTTAAGAATATTATTATCTATATTTTTATTAAATCTCTTATATTGTCTAATATTAGCTTTAACACGAGCAACAACTTCATCATTAATAAATGGTTTTGTAATATAATCATCACAACCTATTTCAAATCCTACTAATTTATCAACCGTTTGTACTTTAGCACTTATAAAAATAATTGGACAACTTACCCTATTTCTAATTAAAGCACATAATTCGGTACCACTCATACCTGGTAACATAATATCTAGAATAATTAAATCAAAATTATTAGATAAAAGTTCTAAAGCATCTTCAGCATTATTTCTTATAATTGTTTCAAAGCCAGCATCAACTAAAATATCAGATAATAATTCAGCAATTTCTAAATCATCATCAACAATCAAAATCTTTGACATCTAACGTCGAGTAGACAAGTCTCGACTTTCACCTCTCTTTTCTTAAGTGAGGGAAGTCTCATTGCCCCTCACAGAACCCATCGTGCCCTATTAAGGCAATAGCCAAATATCTTTGTATATTTTGGGTTCTACTATTGGAACTCTTTCAAGTATTTTATTAAATATTTGAATGCTAAGTCGCCTTTGACTTCTTCTAAATATACTACTTCTGAGTGCATACAATGTATGATAGTATATTTTGTATAATTCATTAAGCATACCATTTATTCCATAGTAAGCATATAATCCTATTAATTTCTTATTTAATAGTTTTATTATATCTATAAACTTTGTTGTTGTTCTGTGTTCCTTAATCCATTTTGTAATTGCTTGATGTTTTAATTTTCTTTTCTTCTTACTCATTTTATGTCCTACTGTATATTTGCCTGTTCTTGTTGTCCCATTGTAATGCATAAAGCCAAGAAAGTCAAAAGTTTCTTTTGTTCCTTTAAACCTTCCAAATGGAAGTATTCTCGTTTTCTCTTGTTCCATTTCCAAACCAAATTTAGCTAATCTTTTAGTTAATAATTTATATACTTGTTTTGCTTCGTTTTCATATTGGAACATTATTATAAAATCATCTGCATATCTTACCAAGTATGCTTCTCCTTTTAATCTAGACTTAATATACTTTTCAAAGAATAAATCAAGTACATAGTGCAAATATACATTTGCTAGTATTGGAGATATAAGCCCACCTTGTGGTGTACCTTTATATGTTTCATGATATTTCATATCTTCCATGTAACCACTTATTAGAAATCTATTAATATATCTTAGAAATATTTTATCTTGTATGTCATGTTCAAGAAATTTCATTAACCATTTATGGTCTACATTATCAAAGAAACCTTTTATATCACAATCTAATATGTAATTAACTTTATTTATCATAATTCTTTGATTTATTTCCCTTATTGCTTGATGACAATTTCTATTTGGTCTAAAACCATATGAACATTCTAGAAATTTACATTCATAAATTTCATTTAGTATGTCTGCCATTACTCCTTGCACTAATTTGTCTTCATATGCTGGTATTCCAAGTGGTCTTAATTTTCCATTTACCTTAGGAATATAGGTTCTTCTTACCGGTAATGGTTTGTAACTAAACTTCTTCATTCGTTCAATTAGATTATCTATATTATCATCTAGTTTGACTTCATATTCTTCTTTAGTCACTTTATCTATTCCACTTGCTTTGTTTCTCTGTTGTTTTCTATGCTGTTCTTTTAATCTTTCTTTATTGACAAAATGAATTAGATTTTCTACCCTGATATTTCTTTGTGCATAATATTTTATATCTTTTCGTTCATTTTTCACTTATTATTCCTCCTCTTGGGTTGTAAGTGTTTCTCTAAAGAAACGATTATTTGCTAGTCCCTTCGCTCCAGAGTCGTTACTTCTTTCATCACTACTATGAACTAGTCCGACTACTTATATATCTTTTGAATATCTTGGGTTAACCAAGTCCTTGTATATTCATTACCTTTTACTATTGGTGATTTTAAACCTTTTAGACTTAGGAATATATAAGTTCTCTCAGGTACGTATATAATAACTATGTAAAACTCGCCATGTCCTAAGGACCCCGGTAGATTTCTCATAATATCTCGCATAACGATATTACCGATATTGTTTGCTAGGTAGGTGACCCTATCAACATCTACTTAAATATGTTTTAACGAGGCTCAATAACTTCACGATTACTCATTACGGCTCGAATTCTAGTTCGCCTACGCTTAAACCTAATCTCACGATTTCGGTTCCAAGGCTAACTACTGGCTCTTTGCTAGAGATTACCAGATTGGCTTCCCACCAATTATATTACATACGCCGAACTGACGCACCACCTATTATTTTAACACAAATGTAAAAAAAAAGAAGATTAAATTACATCAATCTTCATTAAATTACTATCAACATATTTCCTAGAATTTTCATCTGATTCTACAAAACCAGCAGTAATTAATATTTTATCTCCACTTTCTAACTTTATACCTTCACGTTTAGCAAACTCTAAAGCACATTTCTTAGCTTCAATAATAAACTTATCAATACTAGTTTCTCTCTTAGATACAAATGGATATACTGCATAATTAAGTCCAATTCTTCTACCTAATTTTTCATCTTCACAAATAGCTAAAATAGGTACTCTAGGTTTTAAATTACTTAAAATTCTAGCAGTTTTACCTGTATGTGACTGTACAATAATCATCTTAGCATCCATAATATCAGCACAATTAATAACACCACTAGCAAGTGCTACACAATCTTTTTGATCATTTTCAGGTAGTTTAAATTTACCAGTAAAATCAACATATTTCTCAGATGCTTCACAAGTTCTAGCCATTGCACTAACAGTTTCAATTGGATGTTTACCAACAGTAGTTTCACCACTTAACATAACCGCATCAGTACCATCAAAAACCGCATTAGCAATATCAGCAGTTTCAGCTCTCTTAGGACGATTATTTTCCATCATAGTCTCTAACATCTCAGTAGCAACAATAACAATCTTACCCATTTCACGACCAATTTTGATAATATTCTTTTGAATAGCAGGAATTTCTTCAGGTGGAACTTCACTTCCTAAATCTCCTCTACCAATCATAACACCATCAGAGTTTTCAAATATTTCTCTAATATTTTGAACTCCAAATAAGCTTTCAACTTTACAAATAATTTTTAAATCTTCTCTACCATTTTTCTTTAATATTTCTTTAATCTCCATAATATTTTCCTTACAAGAAACAAAAGAAATAGCTAAATACTCTCCTCCATTTTCACAAGAATATTTAATATCTTCTCTATCTTTTTCAGATACATATGGAATATTCAAAGGTTTACCAGGAATAATACAACTCTTACGACTTCCTAAAAATCCACCTTGTGTAATACGGCAAGTAACACCATCATCTTCAACAGATTCAACAACAACTTTCATTTTAGCATTTTCAAGCCATACTTCATCACCTATTTCAAGTGAATTAATTACACTAGGATGATTAAATGTAATTCTATCTTTATTACCAAGAACTTCTTCTTTAACTAGACGAATAGTGTTTCCAGCAACAAGTTGAGCACCCTCGTTACCTTCATCATCTTCTTCCATAACACAGCCACGTAATTCTGGACCCTTAGTATCCCAAAGAATTGAAATATTTTTTCCAGTTCTCTTTCTACACTCACGAACACAACTTAAAAATTGTTCTTTTTCTTCCAAAGTTGCATGTGAAAAGTTAAGTCTTGCAACATTCATACCATTATTTACCATTTGTTCCATTACATCAGGTTGATTACTAGCAGGACCAATACTACAAATAATTTTTGTTAACTTCATCTTCACTCCACCTCTCCAGGACATAATTTTATCATTTTATTAAGAAAAAGTAAATATATTTCAAATAAATACAGAAAAAAGTAGAAATTTCTACTTTTATTCATAATTTGGAATAACCTTAATTCTATATCCATAATAATTAGCATATGTAGAAGTATAAGTTGAAGAAGAAAATTTAATTTTAACATAATTACCATTTACTGTATAAGTAGTATCAGTAATAGAACTCTGAGTACCATAAAATCTAGTTAAATATGAATAATTTGAAGCACTACTAGAATTATATATATATATGCCTGAAGAACTAAAGTAGAACTGATAACTAATTTGAAGAGTAATTGATTTTGCTCCTTCAAAAGTATTTTCATATACTAGAGCAAAACTTTGACTTGATGGATAAGGATAATGCTCAGATTCAACAACAGGATAAGCAATTTTTTCAACATCGGAAATTATAACATCACCTTCAGGCATAACAAAAGAATTTCCTGTTATTTTTTCATCATTAACTTTAAATGAGGCTACACCACTATATGCATCCGAATTTACATTAATAGTAACCGTCTCGCCAGGTTCAGCTTCACCTTGTATAATTACATCAGGATCATTATATGTAATTATATTTTTAACTTTTATATAATGTATATCAGTTATATTTGCTTCAGCATGTGGCATCACAAAAGTATTACCATCAATTTTTTTACCATTTAATTTAAATGATAAAATTTGATAAGCAGCGTTAATATTAATAGTAACTTCAGATTCAATAGCAGCAGTTTCAGGAGCACTAATAAGTTCATCGTCAGGAATATTTATATTAAAAGATTTAATTCCAACTTTATAAGGACTACCAGATGAACCATCACCAGAAATATATTCGGTATTTTCACTTAAATACAATACAGGTCTAATACTATATGTTGAAGATACAGAAGAAGGTGAACTAACACAATTAGTTGATAAATAAAGTACTCTACCACCATTATTACTTTTTGAAGAAATTGTAAAAGGATATTTATTAGATTGATACATCCAACTTGTATCATAATAATCATTAAAAGTAAAGAAATAATCACTTGGATACATTAATGCAATTTTATTAAACATATAACTAGAATTATTTCTTTCCCAATTATAATATGTAAGACTAGATTCAGTTTTATTAGAACAATATTGATAATAATTATAAGGAATTTCAGATTTATAATACTTAGAAGTACTTATCATTGATTTAGCAGAAGTAGACAAAGACTGCCAATAAGTACCACTATTTAATTTTTCATAATATGTACCACTAGTAATTAGCGCAGAAGTAGTCGTTTCAAGAATAGAATCACTAATTATTTTTACTCTCTGTTGAATGTTTCCATATAAATCCTCGACCGGAAAAACTCCAATAATTCTCCACTTTTCACAGGTAGAATTATCAGTTTCATCTGTACAATTAAAATAAATATAATTATTAGGAGATTGTCCAATATACCTATAATCTGTTAAAGCAGGAGTTTGAAAAGTTGCCGCTTGAGTAAACGTATGCATCTGATCTATTGGTGAAGATGAACTTGTAGTAAAGCCTTCACTATAAGAACGTTCAATAATATAATCAGCAAAAGTAGAAGTTGGATAATATCCACCAAATACAAAATCTGTATCCCATATTTCCTGATATCCATCATATTGAGCAAATTCAATATTAAAAGTTAAAGTATATCTAGCATTATCATATCCATTCCCACTAGATACACAAGTGATTTCACTACCATCTTCACTCTCAGAACAGTCACTAGCATCTGCTTCAGCAAAAGAATTAAAAGAAACAGACTCAAGAAAACTTGAAGTACTTTCATCTTTCGATAATGGTTTTTTATAATAATAATATCCTTTATATTTAATCCAATCATCAGTATTATCAAAATTTAAAGTAGTCAAATTTGAAATATCAGAAGGATCATCAAATACATCTCCATTTGCTGTAGTCCAATATTGGGTATAAGATAAACGTACAGCAACATCAAAATCATTGTTATTGGTTGCAATTACTTGCTTATCAGTAACATCCCCAGGTTTCCAATGTTGAGGACTAATAAACCTTTCTGTAACAGTAGTATTAAATGGTTCTGCTCCAAAACCAGTCAAAAAATCTAAACCATTTGAAAAATATGCTATTACAGCACCAACTACAAAAATAATTAACATGCTAAAAACTAATACAATATTTCTTTTCTTCTTCATCATATCACTCCAATATACTCTATAAAAAGAATAACATTATTTTAATAAAATTTCAATATAAAATAAAAAAACTTCCTAAGAAGTTTAATATTTCAACAATTTTTGTTTATTAATTGTAAATAATTTATTAATTTTTTCTTTTAATATTAAAGCATCAATAATTTTTTTAAAATTAAAATATTTACTATATCTATTTTTTGTAAACATAATTCCTCCTAATATTTACTTACTAATTCTTTTATATAATTCATTCTATTATCCAAATCATCAATAATTTTAGAACTATCTACAAGTTCCTTCTTAATATTATCTGGTAATTTTTTAGAAAATTTATATTTTAATTTATGCTCTAAACTAGCCCAAAAATCCATCGCAATAGTTCTAATTTGTATTTCAGCTTTTACTTTTATAATACCAGTAGATAAATATACTGGAACATTTACAATCAAATGATAACTTGAATAACCACTTTCCTTAGGATTCTTTATATAATCCTTCTCTTCTACTACTTCTAAGCAACTAGAAGTTTTAATAATATTAACTATTTCATATATATCAGATTTAAAAGAACAAACAATTCTCGCACCAATAATATCAAATATATTATTAACAATATTATCTATACTAAAATCTATTTTATACTTCTCTAATTTTTTCATAATACTATCAACACTTTTAACTCTAGTTTTAATATGTTCAATAGGATTATGATTATATTTATATTGAAATTCATCATTTATAACTTCTATCTGTGCCTCCAATATTTTTAAAGCACACATATAATTTATCATAATATTATTTATTTCAATTTCGTAATTTTCTATCATCTTTCCTCCTTCCATTTTAATAATACAATACTATTGTTAAATATTTGTGAAAAATATATTAAAATTGTTTTAAAAAATATAAAATAGTGGTATCATAATACTGGTGATAATATGGAAAAAACAAATAAAAAACCTTTAATTATAACAATAATAAGTATAGCAATAACACTCATAGTAGGAATATCAATTTCTTTATATGTAAAAGATCAAAATTATAAAAAATCATATGATTATAAGTTAGGTAAATTAGGCTATTCTAAAGAAGAAATAACTAAAATAAAATCATTAAAAGAAGAACAAATTGATATTATATTAAATCATGAATATAGTGATATTATAATAGATTTAATAGAAAGAAAATATTTTCTAAAGAAAAATCTAGATAAATATTTAGATTATATTAAAGATAATAATAAAGATTTAGATGATGCAATAGCTATTATTAATGTAGGAGCAAATAAAGAATGGTATCAAGATCCAGTTGATACAGATATTTCTAAAGAAAATGAAATGCTTTCTAATAAATTTCATAAACTTACTAATGAATACAATCCTGATGATCTAACTGATATCAGTAATGTATATTCATATGGAGAAAATCAAAAATTAAGGCGTATTGCTTATGATGCATTTATAAGCATGTTTAATGCAGCAAAAAAAGAAAATATTACATTAATAATAAATTCATCATATCGTAGTTATGAAGAACAAGAAGAAATCTATAATAAATATGCAAAATGGTATGGAGATGAAGCAGATAAAATAGCAGCCAAACCTGGATTTAGTGAACATCAAACAGGACTATCCGTAGATATTCAATCTTATAATACCAATAGAGATACCTTTGAAGAAAGTGAAGCCTTCAAATGGCTAGATAATAATGCCTATAAATATGGTTTTATCTTAAGATATCCTAAAGATAAAGAATATTTAACCGGATATGCCTATGAATCATGGCATTATCGTTATGTAGGATTAGATATAGCCAAATATATAAAAGAAAATAATATAACATTTGATGAGTATTATGCTTACTTTATAGAAGAATAATACTTTTTTTTCATATAATATATTGGTGATTATATGTTTAATAAAATTAAAATTATAAAAGATCCTCATAAAATAGATGTCTTAGTAAATAAATTAAACAAATTACCAGATAATTATATACCAAAAGATTTATTACCTATAAATAGTAATAATACTATAAATATGCAATATCTAAGAAAAGAAGCTAAATATCATTTTGAAAAGATGTGCGAAAAAGCCAAAGTAAAAGGATACACTATATTAGCAGTATCATCATTTAGAACTAGTGATTATCAAGAAAAATTATATAATAATTACTGTTTAGAAAAAGGAATTGAATATGCAAATATGTGCAGTGCTAAAAAGAATCATTCTGAACATCAAACCGGTCTAGCAGTAGATGTATCAGATATTAAAGGAGAATATAATAATTTTGAAAATACTAAAGAATTTGTTTGGATGAAAAATAATTCATATAAATATGGCTTTATTTTAAGATATCCTAAATATAAAACTGATATAACAGGATATAAATTTGAACCATGGCATTACAGATATGTAGGTACATATCTAGCTAAAAAACTATATAAAAACAATTTAACACTTGAAGAATATAAAAATCAAAGTTAAAACTTTGATTTTTTAATCAGTTATAAATTTCTAGACTTAACTAATGATTTATTTTTAGTTCTTATATCATTAATTCCTCTAGGATTAAACTTAACTAACTCATATTGCCAAGCATCTTCAACCACATAAGAATTATCATCATATTGAATTCCAATATCTTTTATATTAATAGGTACTTCTACATATGGTAAATAATCATTTTTATAAAAATATATTTTAAACATACTTTTAATTGAATCAATAGATAATTGATAATTACGAGACAAATCTTCAAAACTAGAATAGCATAAATCATCAGGATTATAAGCAAGCATAACAAGTAACTCATCAATTCTCCATAAATAACGTAATGCTTGTATTCTTAAACAATTGTTTAAAGTATCAATATCAAAATCCATATTAATAATATTTTTATTTAATTTAAAAGTTTCAATAATAGTATCACCTTTAACACTATCTATTTTATGCCTATTCCCTAATAAACAAATATTATCATTAATCTTATCACCAGATATATACCTATATATTTCAATATCATTTTTATGTAAATGCTCTAAAATAGAAGAACCACTTTTTAAATATAAAAATCCATGTTCATATCCATTACTATCTAAAGAACCAAAACCAGTTATCTTATATACATCTCCATTTGCTTTATCAGAAGATAGTAGCTCATATTTACTATCACTAATTCTTTCTCGAACATATAATTTTTTAAATTCATTTAAATTCAATTTCATATTTACAAAAAACATAATAACTCCCCTTAAAAATCATCTAAATATTTTTTAAAATCTATATTCATATACTTATTACTATTATTTTTTATTTCAGTTAATAATTTATCTTTAATATCATAAACCATACCTAGTTCCTCATAAGTAATATCTCTATTACTGAATGCTTCCAATAACTCATCTTCATCCAGAATTCTAGTTAATCCATTAGAATGTAATACAGTAATATCTAAGTATAAATCATCATAAAAAGGTATATTAGTATTTTCATATAAACCATTATTCTTAGTAATATCAAAATAATATTCTAAAGGATTTTTTTTATCATCAAAAAACACTCTCAAAGCATAATTTTCACATTTAGGTACAACCTCAACAACATAATAATCATTATCCATAACACATAAATAATCTAAAATAATAAATTTTTCTCGAACATCAATTAACTTTTTTATAGATAAATAATAATCATCATTATCTAGATAAATCTTAATTTGATATTTATCCACATCCCTTAAATAAGTACTAGATATAATCTTTCTTTTCATGATAATCACTTCTTTAAACAATTATAACACCAAAATAAAAAAAAAACTAGATAAATCTAGTTATTGAAATTGTGAACAACTACCACAATCATTATTAATTACTTGATTTTCTTCAGAACATGAATATTGTGGTGTATAAGTATGTTTATAGATATGACGATTAATTACATGCGTATGTATTGGACATACATGAGGTACCTCATGATAAAATTCTTTTTCAATACATTTATTAATAGGTGGCTCAACTATTTGTTGTTCACATCTTGGCATGCAGCACCCCATATTTCTATTAAAACAACATTTATTAAACATTTTTATTCCTCCTCTAGTTTATAATATGTATAAACTAAAATAATGAATAAGTCGTTTATCATAATTAATATAATTTCATCTTAGTAAATTGATATGTAACATTATGAGCCTTTTCCAAAGATTCTTTAGAAATACTATCTAATAACATATATGGATTAATATTATCTTCACTACTATAAATACAAGAAAAACTATCTAATAATTCTTTATCAAATAAATTAATTCTATCTAAATAATTTATATAATCATAAAATTCTTCCTTAGTCATAAATTCTACTAATCCATCATATAAAAAATCCATAATTAACATAATATAACAAAATAAATCACTATTTTCATTTGGAACATAAATATTATCTTCTTTTAAATACTTATTATCTAAATCTTTAATACCCTTTGAACATGTTAAATATCTAGAACAAAAAGGCTTATTATTCCCAATCTTACTGCTATCTAAATCACATATATTTAATTTTCCAGTTTTTTTATTGAAAATAAAATTATTAACATGCAAATCCCCAATAAAAAAAGGAATACTTTCTCTTATCTTCTTACAATACTCTAATATATATCCAATCTCTTTTAAATAATTAATTTTTTGTTTTAAAGAAACATTATAACTTTTAAGTAAATTCTCTAAATTAATGTTATCAATATAATCCATAGTATAACCAACTACACTATCCTTATAAGCAAGCATACTAGGTAAAACAAATCTATCATCAAATAAATCTCTCATCTTATCTAAATATTTGATAGTATATAACTTATTATCTAAATATGAACTATTATCTGGAAATTTTTTTAATATCATTTTCTTACCATTCACAATTATTGGTATAATATATCCTTCAATATTAGTAAAATTAAATCTAATAGGATTATCTAAATTATCACCTAATTGATATTTCTCCATATAATTCCCCTTTCAAAAAAAAACGAGTAAATTATATCATATTTATAATTTACTTGCAAATTTGAAATTTTCGTGTTTTTCTTAATGCCTTTTCTGAAATAGAATCTAATAACATATATGGATTAATATTATCATCATTACTATATATTTTAGAAATAACATCTAAAAATTCCTTACTATATAACCTTTTACCAAATGATTTTAATGAATCTAAATAATTTAAAAATTGATTATACTCAGAAATATTCATATCTTCTACATATCCATAATATAGATAATTTAAAATTAAAATAACATAACAATAAATATCACTATTTATATTAGGAATATATTTATCATCTACCTTAGGATATTTATTTTTAAATTTATCAACCCCATATGAACAACATAAATACTTAGAATAAGAATGACTATTATTACCAATAGAACAGCTATCTAAATCACATATATTTAATTTTCCAGTTTTTTTATTTAAAATAAAATTTCTTTCCTGTAAATCTCCAATATAAAAATTAGCTAACTTAGGATTTTTTCTTATTTTCTTTAAATCTTCTAATAAAACACCAATTTCATATAAATGTTTTACCTTTTCTTGATGAGGAAAACCAACATCATCTAAATATGTACCAAAATTTATCCCATCCACATAATTCATAATAAACCCAACAACTTTATCCTTATAATGAGCTAAATATTCTGGCATAATGAAACGTTCATCAAAGCAATTACTATTCTTATCCAAATGATTTAAAGTATATACTTTATTATTAATAGTATCCTCATAAATAAATTTTTTAAATATCATCATCTTTTTATCAAAATCAATACTAATTATTTCACTTTCTGTATTTATAAAACCTAAATCTAACTTTCTACCATTATATTCTCCATTAGATAAAATATACTTTTTCATATTTCCCCCTAAGTAACAAATATTTTATCAAATATTTAAAAATAGTCAAATTAACGGTTATTTAAATAACCCTTTAAAAATACTATTACCAATTTTTCTACCAATTGTACTAGCAGCAGAATTAATAGTTCTATCAACTATCTTATTTGATCTTTTAGAACTTACCTTTTTCTTATTATATTTCTCTATTTCTTTATTTTTAGCATCTTGTTCTAATTGTTTTTCTTTTTCTATATTTTTCTTTTCAATAATTTCATAAGCAGACTCTTGATCAATAATTTCATTATACACATCTTTTAAATCACTATTATTAATAATATTCTTAATAATGCTAATATCAGCAGTACCTAACATACTTTGTGGAGGTAATATATATGCCCGCTCAGCAATATCAGGTTGACCATATTCATTTAAAAAAGAAACAACTGCTTCCCCAGTTTCCAATTCTTGAATAACCTTCTCAGTATCAAAATTAGGATTTTCTCTAAAAGACATACTAGCAGCTTTAATCTTCTTTTGTTCAATAGGAGTATAAGCAATAAACACCTACTCCCTTAGAACGAATTAATTTAACTATCTGTGTAACCTTCTTAAGCATATCTGGATTCATTTCATCAAACAATAAATGAGCTTCATCAATAAAGAAAGCTAACTTAGGACGAGCTAAATCACCTACTTCTGGTAACTTATCATAAAGTTCATTTAACATCCATAACATAAAAGTAGAATATAAATTATAGTCTTTTACTAATTCATCAGCACATAAAATATTAATATATCCTTCACCAGTATTCTTATCATACTTAATTAAACTCTTAATATCAAGTTCCGGTTCCCCAAAAAATATATCACCACCAGTATTTTCAAATTCTAATAATCTTCTTTGAATAGCACCAATACTTTGAGTAGTAATATTTCCATAAGAACTAATATAATCATTCTTATTATCACAAATATATTTTAATATAGCTTTTAAATCCTTAAAATCAATAATAGGCATATTTTCATCTTTAGCTACTCTATAAGCAATATTTAAATTACCCTCCTGAGATTCACTAAGTCTCAAAATTCTAGAAAGTAAAGAAACATCAATATTTTCTATTTTAGCATTAATAAAATGTCCACACTTACCATATATATCCCAAAATCTAACTGGAAATTTTTTAAATTCAAATCCTTTTAAATTTAGTTTACTAACTCTTTTACTAATATTAGAATTATCCACACCTTCCGAGCATGTACCAGATAAATCTCCTTTAATATCTGGAACAAATACAGGAATTCCCATCGTGCTAAAAGTCTCAGCTAACACTTTAACAGATACAGTCTTACCAGTTCCAGTTGCCCCAGTAATTACACCATGACGATTAATCATATCAGGTGAAATACATAATTCTTTTTCTTCATTTTTGGCTATTACTAATTTTTCATTAATATACATAATACCCTCCTCATACCTCGTATTATAGCACTTAATTATAAAAAAAGCCAATATATTTAATAATATATTAACTTCTTTACTATTATTTACATAAATAATTTTATAATTCTTTCTTTAATTTTTTCATAACTAAAATTCATATAATCAAGTACTTCATCCTTAGTACCACTTTTTCCAAAAGAATCAATTGATATTATATTATCCATAGTAGTAATACCACTTAATCCATACTTACTACCAGATTCAACTACAACTATTTTAACTCCTTTAGGTAAAATACTATTTTTATAATTATCATCTTGCATATCAAATATTTCTCTGCAAGGCATACTTACTACTCTAATATCATTACTAATCTCATTAACAATATTTATAACAATCTCTACATCACTACCAGTAGTAACAATAATACCTCTTAATTTACCCTGTTCAGGAAGTATTGTATATCCACCTTTTAAAGTACCAGATACACTACTACTTTCAAGCAAATTAACTTCACCTCGAGATAAAACCAAACAACTAGGATTATTACTATTTAATATAATTTGGTAACATCCAATTAATTCTTTAGCATCACAAGGTCTAAAAACATTTAAATTAGGAATACTTCTTAAACTAGCAAGTTGTTCAATAGGTTGATGAGTAGGACCATCACTACCAATATTTATAGAATCATGAGTAAATATATAAGTAACAGGTAAATTCATTAAAGCACTCATTCTAATAGAAGGCTTTAAATAATCAGAAAAAGCTAAAAAAGTAGAACCAAATGGTCTAAAATTTAATAAAGCTAAACCATTTAAAATAGCTCCCATCGAGTGTTCTCTAACACCAAACCAAATATTAGCACCATCCATACTATTACAATTAATATCACCTAACTCAGGAATATATGTCTTAGTAGAAGTGCCAACATCACTACTACCACCTATAAAATTAGGAACATTATTAATAATAGTTTTTAAAATATATTGATTAGTATCCCTCAATGCTTGCTTATTAGTAAACTGCCAATTGTAATTTATAATATCTCTCTTAATATTAGAATTAAACAAATAATTAATTAATTCCTTATTACCATTTAAAACCTTATCAACATATTCTTTATAAGCATTATTACTATTAATATAAATACTATTTACTCTATTTGCAATCTTATTTTGCATATAACTTTTAGCTTTTTCATTAACATAAAAAGGTTCATTAGGAATATTCAACTTAATCTTTAACTGATTAATATCATCACTAGTTAATGGACAGCCATGTACTTTATTAGTATTTTCTAAAATAGAACCATATCCTAATTTAGTTTTAATTTCAATAAAAACAGGTTTATTAGATCTTTTAGCTAAATTAATTACAAAATTTAATTTTCTTAAATCATTACCATTTTTAACTTTATAAGTTTTAAACCCAAATGATTTAAATCTTTTAATAACATCTTCCTTAAATGTATAAGAAGTACTACCATCTAAAGACATATCATTAGAATCATATAAAATAATTAAATTATTTAAATTCCAAGTGCCAGCTAGTGAACATGCTTCATAACTTATTCCTTCCATTAAATCTCCATCACCAACTAAAACATAAGTTTTAAAATTAAATAAAGATTTACTTGAATATTTAAATTTATTTGAAAGTATTTTTTCACCTAAAGCAATACCAACCGCTGTAGCCAGACCTTGACCTAAAGGTCCTGTAGAACATTCAACTTCTGGAGTAACATTTATTTCTGGATGTCCTGGAGTCTTAGAATTAATATGACGAAAACTTTTTAAATCATCAAGTGTTAAATGATAACCACTCATAAATAAAGTAGCATATAAAAGAGCTGACCCATGTCCTGCAGACATAATAAAGCGGTCCCTATTAAACCAATTCTTATCACTAGGATTTATATTTAAATGATTAGAATATATAGAATAAACAATTGGAGCAGCACTTAAAACAATACCAGGATGACCACTTCCTGCTTCATTAATCATATCAATACCAAGTGACTTAATATTATTTATAACTTCAATATCCATATTATCACCATATAAATTATAACATGTTAAAAAAGATAAAACAATTATCTCTTTACAACAGCACTAACAGCTGTTGTATTATCCTTACCGCCATGAATAACATCATCTAAATCTTTATAAAATCCAAATTTTTCAATAATTTTTTTATTCATCATACCATCTCCTATATTATATAAAAAATTTAAAAATTTAAATTTGTAAAAAACTAAATAATTCCAAATTATTTAGTCTTAAACTTAATTTGACAATTACTAATCTTCTTAGCTCTATCTATTTTTATATCAGATTGAGTATCTCTAAACACTAAATTATAAACACTCTCCCACATAATAACCCATGCAAGTATATCCGCAATATCAGTAATAGTATTTATTAAAGGCAATAAATTCTTAAATATCAAAATAAATATACCTATTAAAAATAAAATAGCATTAATTATTTTTCGCATTTTTATATCTTCTATACTATACTTAGTTTCTAATCCAAAATGACTACGTATAGCAATAACAACTTTTTCTTTGTCTTTAGAATCCAACTTTTCCTTAGTAATAATATCTATCTGCATTTCTTGTTTTTTTACTCTCGAACATCTATTCTCAATATAAATAGCCAAATCATCAGAAATATCATTACTATCAAACTTATTAAATATATCATCTATACTATCAACATTTATTTTAACAATTTCCATACTTATTCTCCTTTATCACACAAATTTAAATCAATTAAATTAGAATAAATAATATCAACACATAAAGATATAAACTTATGAATATTCTCCATATTAAAAACATATTCTTTTGTTTTTTTAGAATTTTCTATTATCTCTCCAGCTTTATTAACAATTAAATATAATTTATCCATAGGTATTTCCTTAATAATATTATCAAATTTAGGTAATTCATTATAAAATATTTTTAAATCTAAATCATATTCATCAATTATATCAATATTGATATTTGTATAATCATTATAAATATAAATATAAGCCGTCTTACCGCTACATTTAACAACAGTTCCATCCAATTTAGTTATATAATTATTTTCATTTATTTCAGGAATAAAATACTTAAACCATAAATAATCTGTATATAAATGAATATAATATCCAAGAACAAAATCATCATTTAGATTATTCTTATAAACATTTAAAAACTTATATAAATCTGGTATATTTTCATCATCAACTGCAAAATGACTTATCATTTTTCTTTCTCCAATTAATTTAGAAATATCAGGTGCAATAGTACCAATTAACAACTTTTGTTCATCTTTTTTTAGTTTTTTATTTAATTCATGAGCAACAGCCATATGTATCATTGAAGACGCCATAAAAAAATTCCTTTCTAATTATTAAATCTTAATAAATATCCATCAGGATCCTGTATTAAAAATTCTAAATCATTATATATTTTATCATTTACTTGGTAATTATGTATTTCTAATTCTTTAAATATTATTAAATTTTTACTCTTTATTAAATTAAATTATACAATTCAGTAACATTAGAAACACTCATACTAATATTAATTCCTCTACCAAAAGGATACTCCATATCTCCAACATTCCAAATATCATTTTCCTCTTGTATCATAATTTGATTACCTTCAAGTTCTAAAAAGCAAAATTTATCATCTATTCTTTCATATATTATTTTAAATCCTATACTTTTATAAAATTCTTTACTTATATTTATATCACTAACACTCAATTCAGGTATTAAACTATTAAATTTCATTATTATCAATCTTTCTTTTTAAATCCATTAAAGCCAAATATCTAGCACTTATCTTATTTTTTTCATAACTATCTAATTCAGCTAATGTTTTACCATTATCAAGTTCAAATATAGAATCAAAACCAAATCCATTAGAACCACGCATAACATTAGATATATTACCTTCTAGTATACCTTTACCTTCTATATAATCAATGCCATTATAATAAACAATAACACATACAAATTCACATGATCTATCATTATATTTATTTACTTCATTTATTAAGTATTCATTTCTATCTAAATCAGTTGCATTATCTCCTAAAAATCTATGAGTATTAACTCCTGGAAATCCATCTAGGCAATTAATACATAAACCTGAATCATCAGCAATAACTTCTTCAAGAATTAATTCATATATATACTTAGCTTTCTTTTTAGCATTCTCTAAAAAAGTATTACCATCTTCATCAATATCACAATTAATATTTTTATCTTTTAAAGAATATATTTTATAATCTTTAAATATATCCTTAATTTCTTCTAATTTACCTTTATTATTACTAGCAACTACCATATCTTACTCCATAAGTACTTTTACATCAGTAATACCTTCTAATAATTTTTTAAACCTATATGCATCTTCTACTGTACCAACAATAGTTTTATAATGAATAGGAATAACTATACTAGGTTTAATACTTTTAATTAATTCTGAAGCTTCCAATACATCCATAGTATAAACTCCTCCAATAGGTACACATGCAATATCACATTTAATATTTCTTATTTCATCTATATTATCAGTATCCCCTGCAACATAAATAACATTATCTAAATTAATAATATAACCTACCCAATGATATTCTTTCTTATGAAAGTCTTTATTTATATTATAGGCAGGTACTGTACTAAACTTTATAAAATCAATATTATAATTATTATTTACATCAACCACTAATATATTATCTTCATTAAATCCAATATTTTTTACCTTTTCTTCTAAATCATATGGAATTACAATCTTAGTACTATCCTTTTTTATACACATTATATCATCATTACTAAAGTGATCATAATGAGAATGTGTAATAAATATATAATCAGCATCCTGATTATATTTATTATTAAGTAGATAAGGATCAAAATATATAATTTTATTATCATATTTAATCCTTAAAGCACTTTGACTAATTAATTCAATATTATTTATCATGTTTTAACTCCTTTATAAACTCTTTAGCTTTTTTTTCATATTCATCTAAAGTAGTATTAATTATAATATAATCATAATTATAATCTTCAACAGAAGCATCTGAATAATTAGATGTTATTTTATTTTGATTTTCTCTTTTAATAAGTAAAGAATAAGCACTAAACTCATCAACTACCCTTTTAATTTCCTCAGGCTCTCTAATATGAATAAACATAATATCATTATTACTATTATTAAAAATATTAACTGCATCCTTAATACTATTAAAAGCCATATCATTATATTCGGTAGTTAACTTCTTTAAATCTGATAAAAACTTACGATCCTTTTCAGTCTTCTTACCAGTCCATCCAATTACTCTAGCAACCTCTTTAACTTTATCAATAGATGAAAAATTATAAACACTTGCATACTTACTACACAATTCTACAAATGTATCTTTACCACATCCACCAGTACCATTAATTACAACTATTTTTTTCATTTATACCCTCCCATACCATTTTAGCACATTTACAAAAATAAAAAAATAGGATTACATCAATTTGACATTCATAAGACATTTTGTTATAATCGAAAATGTGTGTCGCTAAAAAAGGCATACAAAAAGGAGAATTAATGTGAAAAAGATATTTAAAACATTATTATTAGTTTCTATTTTATTACTATCTAATACATTTATATTGGAGGTAAGTTCATTAGAAACAGGCAACTATGAAATATATCCAATTAAACAAGAAGAAAATATATTATTTAATAAAAATAATAATTCAGTTTTAAAAATAGTGATAAATAAAGAAAAAATAACCAAAAGCATTTTAGAAACTAATAATACTATTGTTGAAATGGAAAATGAAAGAATAGAAAGAGAAAGACTTGAACAAGAAAGAATTGAAAGAGAAAGACAAGAGCAACTTAGACTTGAACAAGAAAGAATTGAAAGAGAAAGATTAATAAATAGTTATAATGAAAACTATGTACAATTTGATTCAAGCAATAATGATTTAGCTAGTTTTGCTCTACAATTTGTAGGTAATCCATATGTTGCAGGTGGATCATCACTTACCGAAGGAACCGATTGTTCAGGATTTGTAATGAGAGTATATGAACATTTCGGAATATCTCTACCTCGTACCGCTCCAGCTCAAGCAACAGTAGGATATGCAGTATCACTAGATTCTGCTCAACCAGGAGATATAGTATCATACGGATATAATAGTATAGTAAGTCACTCAGCAATTTATTTAGGTAATGAAAGAATTGTTCATGCAGCAACACCAAGAGATGGTATTACAACTGCAAGTGTATATATGATGCCAATTATAACCATAAGAAGAATAGGATAAAGAATTTACTTTATCCTATCTTTTTTTTACTTTATTTTTTTCACTAACAATTTTTTCATATGGAATATCAGGGTTTAATAATCTAGATATTCTCACTTTAGAAGTATTATTAATATTAAAATTCATTTTCTTTATATCTTTTAAATCATATTTAATAATAGGAACATCTACTTCCACAACCCTATATTTATTAATATTTATACAATAAATAAAATATTTTTTAATAACAATTTTATTATCTTTAATTTTAACATTAATTAAAGGACTTTCAAATAAAGAATCATTTAAAACTATATTTTCTAAATCATAATTATCAAATATAGAATAATAACCTGTTTCATAAACTTCATCCATCCTAAGTTCAGCTTTTAAAATATCAGAAATAATCTTTTTACTAGGAATAACCTTATCATTAATAATTCTACCATTGATAATCATATTATAAACTATTTCATCATCACAACTAGTAAATAATGATTCAAGTTCATCATAATCTTTATAATATTCTCTACGTTCTCCATCTTTAATAAAACTCTTTATTAATATTGCATCCCTACCATCTTTTAAAACACAATATTGAATACCATTACCAAATCCATCACCAAATACAAAATAAGAATCATTATAATTAAATAATTGATTAACAAACTTAAACATATTTGGAAAAATAAATCTATTATGCATAGGAATACTTGAATAAGGAAAACTGAATCTTCGATCATCCTCTAAATACTTATTAATTTGAAAATCAGTATATTCATTATGATGATAAATAATTTCATGGCTATCAAAAATAGTAATATTTTTTAAACTAGGAATCATCAATTGAATACAATCACTACCAACATATAAATTATCCAACTTTTTAACCATTATTTCATTTTCTTGCATAAATTCTCCTCTCAATATACTAATTCTAACATATCAAAAAAAAGAAGTAAAGAAAAAGAAGAATTATCTTCTTCTATCTAAACCAAGTACTTTATAAGTATCACGCTTATCCTCTGATAATAATATATCAGCTTTCTTATATAATTCTTTATAAGATTCATTATTTTCTCTAACCACAATTCCAGAATTAATAGCAAATATTTCATTAATATTTAAATCAATATTTTTAACTTCTTCTTTAATAATTAACATCTTAAGTATTACATCATCTAAAGATTCCGTATTAGAAATTAAAGAAAATTCATCTCCACCAATTCTATATAAACTTGTACCAGTTAAAATTTTACATTTCTTACCACTTGCATCAATAGTATAAAAATACTTAGGAAAATGCCTTCTTAATATTTCCGCAGTCTTATTAATATATTCATCTCCATATGCATGACTATAATTATCATTGATATTTTTTAATCTAAATAAATCAAATAAACCACATAATAAATAATCATCTAATTTTATACTTTCAATTCTTTTATCATACGCAGATCTATTTCCTAACCCAGTTAAAGAATCTATTTCTGCAGCTCTATAAAGTGGTTTATATTTTTCATAATTAGATAAAATAATTCTCATATAATCAACAAAAACATTAAGAAAATTTTTATCAACATTTATATCAGAATAATCATAAGTAATTGCAACAACATATTTAAAATTTTCAAAAAATACTGGAATAAACAAATTAGTTTTTATATTCTTCTTATTAGATTTAAAAATATAATATTTACTATCTTCAACATATGCTTTTAAAAGATTTAAAATAGTAGTTGTATCACTAGAACTATTTACCATCATAGGTTGATTAAATTTATGAATATAATCATCATTCTCATCTGTTCTATATATAATAACATCACTTGCATTAAATATTTCCTTAGAAACATATAAAGATTTTTCTATTCCTTCTCTTATATCCTTATATCCAAAAGCAGTAGAAATAATAGAATAAACCGAATAATAATTATTATTCTGCATAAAAACACCACCCGAAAATAAAAAACTAGATATATACCTAGTTATAATCAAATTATGGTAGCGACGGGGAGATTCGAACTCTCGACACCATGGGTATGAACCATGTGCTCTAGCCAACTGAGCTACATCGCCAAAAACATAAGCAATATAATAATACCATATTTTCTTATGTTTTACAATACCTAAATTAATTTTTTTACTTAACTTTAATTCCTGGTATTCCAACAACTGTAGAATTAGCATCAATATCTTTAAGAACAACCGCATTCGCACCTATCTTAACATTATCTCCAATAGTAATATTACCCAGTATTTTAGCTCCACTACCTATAAAAACATTATTACCAATAGTTGGATGCCTTTTACCTTTATCCTTCCCAGTACCACCTAAAGTAACACCATGAAACATAGTAACATTATCACCTATTATAGCTGTTTCTCCAATAACTACCCCAACTCCATGATCAATAAATAAATTAGAACCAATTATCGCTCCTGGATGTATTTCAATACCAGTTATTCTTTTCCCTTTTTCAGAAATATATCTAGCCATTATATAATGCTTTTTTAAATATAAATAATGAGCAATCTTATAATATATCATTATTTTAAAACTAGGATACATAAATACTTCCCAAACACTATTTATAGCCGGATCTTTCCTTCTTATTAATTTTATTTGATTTTTAATATATTTAAACATATTACCACCTAATATATTATATAAATAATAAAAAAATTGGTATAAACAAAAAAAGTAAATAACAATTATTTACTTATAGTTTTAACTTTACAACTTCTACCATTATATGACATAGTTTTAAAAAGTCCATTTATCAAAAAAATCATATAATCAAATTCATCAATTTCTTTATATTTTTTTTCTTTTAAATAATGTCTAACATAATTCATATCTAATTGATTACCATAGATATATTTCTTTATATTTGATGGTAAATACAATAATAATTTGGATATTTTATCATAATCAATAAAAATATTGTAATTATCCTCAAAACTAATAAAATCATATTTCTCATAAATACTCTTTAATAAATCATAATCCTTATTAACTAAAGAAATATTATCATTTGATTTATAAGATGACATTGCATACATGTTTAACATAAGATCATAAAAATTTTTATTATGCTCACTCAAAGATAAAGAACTTACTATTAATGCGTTCTGCCTATTTCTATTTATTATATCATCAAACTCATTAATACTTTTAATAGTAATAAAAGGTCTTTGAAATATTTCAGCAAGACTTATATTATTCCAATGATAAATATCACTTATAAACTCACTTCCACTCATTAAAGTATAATCAAATATATTATTATTATCAATAATCCCAATATAATGAATAAAATCATAACCATCTCTATACAAAACATTTGAATACATAGAAAATTCTTGTTCATTATTATTTTCTTGCCAAGACCATATATCATCAGTAACTAATATTAATTTATATGCTTTTTTATAAAAATAATCACCAATAGCATAACAAAAGCATCCTAAAACATCAGGCCTAGTACTTAAAAACTTATTAATATTTTCTATATCATTATTATAATTTTCATCCATTTATTTATCACCACTTTCAAAGTATAACACATAAAAATATCAAAATCAATCAACTCTGTATACATTTTAACCTATTAATAACTTTTTTTTCAATTCTAGATATATAAGATTGACTAATACCCATTAAATCAGCAACTTCCTTTTGTGTTAATTCCTTATGATTAAAAAGTCCATATCTCATAATCATTATTTTTTTATCTCTTTCATTTAATTTAGATATCTCTCTATATAATAATTTTCTTTCTAATTCTTCTTCAATAACACGGGTAACAACATCTTCATCAGTGCCTAAAATATCTTCTAAATGTAGCTCATTACCTTCACTATCATAACTTAAATTATCTTCAAAACTAACTTCACCATTTCTTTTTTTATTTTTTCTTAAAAACATAAGTATTTCATTATCAATACAACGAGAAACATAAGTAGCTAGTTTTATATTTTTATCTAATTTATAAGTATTAACTCCCTTAATTAAACCAATAGTACCAATACTAACTAAATCTTCTAAATCAACTTTAGTATTTTCATATTTCTTAGCTAAAAATACTACTAATCTTAAATTATGCTCAATTAATTTACTTTTTGCATTCAAATCTCCATTCATACTTTTCTCTACATAAAACACTTCTTCTTCTTTAGATAAAGGCTCCGGTAATTTATCTAAACTACCAACAAAATAAACATTAGACTTAAATAAACTAATAATAAAATTAATAATTTTCTTTATCATATACCCTCCATTTTATTATTTAATAAAACATCCACTCCATCTAAATTAATACTATCAATAATACCTAATAATATATTATTAAATACCATTTTATTAATAACTACCTTATCTATCTTAATACATTTAACTAAACTACTACCACTTACAGTATTAAGTGGTATATACCTATATTTATCAAAATTAAATATTAATTTCCTTTTATCAATTAATATAACTTTTTTATGTGTAATAGGATCAATTAAATTATTACCACTATCCATATAACCAATTAAATCTACATACTGATTATTTAAATATATTCTAACATTATAATAATTAGAATAATTACTTTTATAATTTTTTATTTCTTTTACATAAAAATACATTATTAATGGAAACAAAATAATAATTAATGAAATATTAATACTATATTTATTATGATAAAAAATAATACCATCATGTTTAGAAAATAAATTATTAACTAAGTATAATCCCCCTCCTAAAAAAATACTAATAAAATATAAATAAATAATGTTTTTTATAGTGTATTTTATATCTCTATATCCAAACCCAATTAAAATCATCATAATACTAATTAATATCTTAAAAATAAATAATAAAAAATTACTAATATTAAAAAATAAAAATAATATACTTAATCCTCCAAAAAAAGAAGCATATATAATTCTTATTAATTTAACTCTTCTTTTAAGTAGTATAGATACACCTAATAATAACATAAAATCGAAAAAGAAATTAATAATCATTACTAAATCTAAATATACTATCACTTAGATCACCAAAAAAATTATAAAATAAAAGACACATTTAATGTGTCGTATTATCTGTTAATAATCTAATTTTAGCATTTTCAAGTTCCATTTTATCAGCATAATTCATATCTTCTGGTTCTTCATATACTTCTTCTAATGCATTAATAATAACATCACTCATATTAATTCTATGACCTTTTTCATCAATAGAGTGATAGTATTCATTATCAACCATACCACTTTGATATCTATAACAAGCAGCTTCACATAATAATAAGTATTCTTCTTTAGTTTTAATGAAACCATAATTACTAAATGTTAAAGCAATTAACTTAAGAGCCCTTTTAGTAACATCATATTCATTTAATAAAAATTTAATTTCTTCTTTAGTAAGTTCAAACATATCTTCACCACCTGCGTAATATAATAGCACTAAAATAATAATAAATCAAATATAAAAAGATAAATTATCTATATCTACTAATACCACCTAAAGATTGTTTAACCTTTTTAAATTCAAGATTTTCTGTCTTATTTAAGTTTTTAGGATTATCAAAAACTTCCTTTAATGACATCAAAACAATATTAGATAAATAAATTTCTTTAGGTCTATTAACATAATTCTCATAAATAATATTAGTATAATATTTAATATCAAATTTTTCACTTTGATATCTAGAACATGCTATTTCACATAATTCATAATAACTATCTTTAGATTTAATAAAACTAAAATTACTAAAAATATACATAAAATAACCAAGAACATCTCTAGTAATATCATATTGTTCTAATAAATCATCAATTTCTTCATTACTTAATTCATACATAATTATTCTTCCTTTAATTTATTATATCTAACAACTATAGCCCTATATTTAACTAAATCACCTAAATCATTAATTTCATTTAGTTCTAATTTTTTAAGCATCTTATAAAATATTAAAGCAGTACCTTCAGAATCATAATCAGCTCTATGATGCTTATCTTCATCCCATTCTATATCATATCTTTTAACTAAAGTAGCTAAATTATGAAATCTTTCATGAGATTCTAAATACCTAGATAAACCCAAAGTATCAATAACAGTATTTTTAATTTTACCTAAATCATACTTTAAATAAGCCATCTCTAAAAAAGATAAATCAAATCTTGCATTATGAGCAACCAATGGATAATCTCTACACCAATCCATAAACTTAATAACCATATCTTTTTCATTAGGTTTTCCCTTTAACATATCATCAGTAATACTAGTAATCTCACTAATCTTAGGATCTAATAACCTACCAGGATTAATAAGTTCATCAAATCTATCAACTATTTTACCATTCTCTATCTTAACAGCGCCTATTTCAATAATAGAATCACCTTCATTAGCTTTTAAGCCAGTAGTTTCTAAATCAAATACAATATATGTATCTTCAGATAATTTCTTCATAACATACTTCCTTTAAAAAAAAGCCAAAAGAGAGATTACCGAATCGAATAAAACCTAGTCTCCTAGGTGGGCATCACATCATAACCTTTAGGATCCCCAGTTAAACTGGGCTTTCAACACCAGCTATGAATTAGATTCCCTATTATATCGATTAGTAGGTTTTTCATATAGGTATATCTCATCTTTCAGCTAAATAAATTATAACATACTTCTAAATTCTATTCAAGTATTTTCTTATAAAAACACAAAAAGATATTTTCTTATAAAAACACAAAAAGAAGATAATTATTATCTTCTTCAATATTATTAATATCCTAAAGCAGATTGAGCTGCGACAAATTTAGAATAATGATCTGTATACCAAGTATTATATTCAGTACTTGTCCATGTACTATAATCATGCCAACTACCAGCATAGAATCTTCTAAAGAAACTATTATTTTTAAGTGTTAAATCCTGATATGCAGGAACACTTAAAGAATCTGTTTGAAATAAATTATCAGCAGGTTGATCTACATTTTTCTTTCCGTTATTAAATATAACGTTAGTATAACCAGCTTCAATAACTGCTTTATATGTTATATCACTTACTTTATCACTAGCAGTCAAATGATCCCCTGGCCAAGTAGTACTTGATGAACTATTCCACTTATGAACAAATGGTATCCAATTATTACTTCCATGTGGATCTGCTGCAACAACATAGAATACCCTAGTACCAGAACCAGAATATAATTCTGGAGCAAAAATCTGTCCTATATTACTTGTAGCTAAATCTACATCTATTGTTTTACGCATATTTATATTATTAAACACTACTTTATCATAATAGAAAATATTTTCTCCTGCCAAAACAGTATATTTAAATATTTTTTTATCATTATCAATCTTTGTAGCTTTATAATCATTAGTTGGACTATCAAATGAATAATTAGAACTATTAACACCATTAGAATCATATAGATAAACATATACATCTTCTGAACTAGTCCAATCTGGAGGTAATTGGAAATATATATTACAATCCCAAATAGCATATAAATCAATTACAGCATCATAATCACTAGATAAACCACTTACAGTTTGATGATCAGTATAATTATTACCAGTTCCATCAGCACTAGTATTCCATTTTTTAAATATACAACTAGTTCTTGTAAATGAATTATTAGTTAATGCTTTTGACTCATTATAAGCAAAATCCATATCACTCATCGTACCAGTACCACCATTTGCATTAAATCTAATTTTATAATGAGGTGTTATATAACTGATACGAGCATATCCATCTCCAGTATTACCTGTCATATATGATGAACCATCATGAGTAGGCATACTTAAATTACCAGCAATAGTTTGTCCATTTATTAATGTAGAAGTATTTACATAACCAGATCCACCACTTCCAGCCATTCCACCGACAGATCCCATACTTGAATTATTAGCAAGCTTATTACCACCATACCATCCACCTCCAGCTCCAGCATCAGCACCTGAATAACTTCTTATAGCATCTGTGCCTTTACCGAATGTTCCATATATATACATATTTGTATCACTTTGAGATAATTGAGATGCACCTGGAATTTCAAGTCCATAATAATATACGTAACTACCATTTATTAATGGTGAAGTTCTATATTTATAATAGACAAAAGCAGAACCTCCTAGTTGACCACCACCAAAACCACCAACGCTATAATAATTAATTTCTGTACTACTATATGATCCACCGCCACCACCGGCTACAAGTAGTACATCGCTTTTATTATTTTCAAAATTTTTTAACTCACCAAGATTATTGGTTGCAAAATGAGTTGCTCCTCCGCCTGATCCTTGATAATTTTTAATAACATCCAAAAGAGCTTGCCCTCCTCCATTATATCCACCTTCTAATGTTGTTCCTTTAACAGAATTCATAAGTGTTTTACCTTCACATCCTACTACAACATAAATTTCATCATCCTTATTAAGATAAACTATACCATAAGAATATCCACCTTTTCCTCCTTCTATAGCTTCAAGTGTTTTAGAACCATTAATATTTTCAGGTACAGATCCACCTTGTGCTCCCCAAGCTTCAAGCAAATAATAGCCATCACTATTTGCAGTAAATGTTTCGACACTTTCAGTACAAATATAATCATTCAATTTTGTAGTATCATCTAAATAACTACTATCAAACCATTGAGCAAATAAAGTTATTACACCTCCATCAATACTACTTAAATACATTATTTCTTCATTATCTCTATAATTTTGTCCAGAACCATTTTGTTCTGTATTCCATCCTAAAAACATCTTATCTTCATTTACAAACGTATTTGAAGGTAAAGTTTGAGCAGAACCATACTTACAGCTAATATCACTCATGTTACCTGTTCCACCATTTGAATCAAACTTAACTGTATAAGTTGGCTTTGTTATACTTAAATTAATATTATTATTAAATGTTGCTTTAAATTTACTAAAAGTTAAAGGCAATAAAAATATCGAAATTATAAATATAATTAAATAAACCTGCCATTTTAATCTTCTTTTTTTTCTCATTTTTTATCATCTCAAATTCTAATTAATTTTTTTTTGAGTAAATACTACATCAACCTTAATTTTCTTATTAGTTTGTTCATCGGCATACAATTCAGCTTTAATTTTTAAAGTGTGATTCTTTGAAGTATTAGATGCATTCGCATTAAATGATCCGACATTATTAAATTGAACTTTTCCAGATGATACATTTTTATAATTATTATTATCTAGCGCAACTTGCACACCAATTGGTAAATTTGATATAACAATTGAATAATTAGTGGCTACCTCTGATTTACTTGTAACAGTTAATGTATACGTATCTATATTATTACCAGCCACTAAATTAATATCCTCTGTTGGTATGTTTGCTAATACATCCCATTTAGCAATTGATAAACTACCTGTCTTATCAACACTACTTGAAAATTTAGAATAAGTTCGAATTACAAAGAATGAAGTTAATAACACTAAATAAAGAGAAAAGAATACAATAAATTTCTTTTTTAATTTTCTTTTTTTCTTCATATTTTTTTACTCCTTTCTTTTTATCAGGTATTAAAATTGTTATTATTAAGCCAAATACAAAAGCTAATATAAGTGTTTTAGGTTTAGAAAACAAGTAGCAAAAAAATCCAAAAAATTTAAACTTATAAATTACTTTACCAACAATATCACCTTTTTTAATAGGATCATCTATTGTGTTATTAGCATCCCCTTTTGTAACTACTTCATTATTATCAATAGATACAATTCTATGAGTTATATATTCTTTATTTTTTTTATAAGTAATAACATCATTCACTTTATAATTTTTACTTTTTTTTATAATTACAACATCATTTATATGAATATAAGGTTCCATGCTACCAGATACAACTCTAAAAGTTCTAATTCCAAAAAAGGAAATATTAAAGAATGAAAATGTATTTATAAGAACTATTAAAATACAAATTCCAATTAATATCCTATAAATTATTGTTTTCATTAATTAGCTATTTCTTCAAAATAAAATCTAATATTTAATTTATATTCACTAGTCATATTCTCACCAATATTTGTATCATTAACATCATCATCAAACCATTTCCAATCTAGTTCAAAACTATCATAATTACTAGCTTTTAAATTTTTGAATTCAGTTTTTAATTCATCAGCACTTACCCAATTATCATCATTACCTATTATATAACTACCATTTCTTCTTAAACGATATTTTAAATTAATATTATAATCACTTTGTTCATACATTTCAACATAATATTTTATATCAACATCAGAAGTATTATTAACCTTAAATTCATATGTATTTGAAACACCTGGAGCTATTTTATTAGTATAATTAAATGCTGCATTATTAAAAATATTTAAATTTTGTTGATATATATAATTACCATCTTTATCATCTACAAATACTTTACCAATTATATCTTTATCAGTATCTTCATCAAATACAGGTATATCATTATTCTTATTTGGTTTATTGCTATTTATATTAATATTTTTAGTATTATCGTTATTATTTTTATCATCATTTACAACTGGGCATTCTTCTTTAGGACAATTTATATTTATATTAAATACATCGGTATTCCCTGTTTTAATTTTATAAGCGTCATCATTATTATTAGAATTATTACCATCTTTTTTACAACATTTAGTTAAACATAATAATATAATTATAATAATTAATATAGCTATAATAACCCAAGATATAATTTTTTTTCTTCTTTCTTCTTTGTATTCTTCCATATTTTCACTCCTTTTTATTATTAATTAATTTTCATAAACAAAATATTACTACTTTGCTTATGGAAGTTAAATAATAACTTCCTATTATCCACCGATAGCAACTGCTGAGAATGAATCAGCAGACATTGCAGTAGCACTAGGTGTAACTTGTGTACCAACAATATGAGCTTTAAATGTTAAAGTTTGAGCTGCAGCTCCATCAGTAGTATCAGCACTATCTCCACCAGTTGTTTCATATGGCCACTCCCAAGTTACAGGAATAGTTGCAGTATGTCCTTTTTGAAGTGTTCCAGTAATTTTCTTTGTCATACCAGTAGTATCATTCATAGCAGTACCATTTTGTTTAAATACTAAATTTGTAGGCAAATTAGATATATCTGTAAAAGTAATTTCATAATTAATACCAACTTCTGAATTTAAATTAGATACTTCAATATCAAATGATCCGGAAGTACCTGGTGCAATTTTAGAACTTGCTAATGTAGATGCATCAGCCGTTGGAGTAATAGTTATAGATAAATTACCAGCAGTATTATCATCATTAAAAGCCCATTTTGCAACTGTAGCAGATCCATTTTTATCTACACTACTTGTATATTTAGCAAATGTTCCAACTACATATACACTAGCAACACCAACTAACAGCAAAATTACTAATAAGCTTAATGCTTTTTTCTTTTTCATTTTTTCACCACCAATCCTCACATCAAACGACAGAATTCGCACAACCAATATATGCTCTCCTATCTATACAAAGTATATCATTTATCAATAGTCTTGTCAATAAACTAACAATAAAGATAGTGTAAAATGGTTTCGGATAGACAAAAAAAGAAAGACCGGTTATAATAGTTAATCACAAACAAAAACTTAAACGGAGGTCTTTCCATGAACA
>CACYFN010000028.1 GCA_902773675.1 uncultured Erysipelotrichaceae bacterium
TTAATTAATTCTTTTTGATTTTGATTAGGATATAATCTAAATTTATATGCTTTATTTATAATCATGTATAGTATCACCAACTTTTAATTGATTGATATTGTATCATACAAATGTATGCATGTCAATATATTTTTTTAAAACGGACACAATTCCTAATAGATAAAGAAAAAATAGTATATAAAAATACTATTTCACTTTTGTCTTAACATCTTTATTAAATTTAAATTCTAATTTTTCATATTCATTATCTTTAATTGTAAAATAACTACAAATCTGTTGATTATTATATTCACCAGACATATCATCTATAACAATAGTATAACTACCTGGAGCAAGAACAACTCTATAAGGATCACCAAATATAACAAAATTATATACATTATCATTTTTATCTATAATAGCAACATATAAATTTTTAACATTTTTTAAAGTTTCACCATCAATACAATAAATAATAGCTCCAGATTTACTTTTTTCATTTTCAAATACAACTTCATTAATTTTATCTTCAAAAACACTAAATGGAATTTTTTTATCACGAAGTAAATAACTCATATTATTATTAACCTCTGATAAATAATAATTACCTGGTTTTAAATCAACTACAAGTGGATCTCTTTCAAATTTTACATAACTAATAAGAAATCCATTCTTATCAGTAATTTTAAACAAAGTATCACAGACAATAGCTTTACTATTACTATCAATATTCCTAATTAAAATACCAGTACTTATATTATTTTCACTTAAAGGTTTAATATTATTATCATTTTCTACAATTAAGTTACTAACATTATCTTTATATGTAGGCATTATATCAATAGAATTTAAAACATCAATAAAGCTATTTCCATTATCAATAATAATATTTTTTGAAAAATTATTATCATCTTGTTTCTTATTATCATTTTTATTACCATTTAAAATATAATTATATTCACCACTTACCAAAGTAACACCAACAAGTAATAAAGATATTATTTTTTTTTGATTTACTCTTAACATCACAATTTCCCCCTTACTAAATCTATCTTTCTCTAATACTTTTTAAAAATTCTTTTCCTAATTCTTTTAATTCATCAATATCTGATTTATTTTGCTTTTCAAAAGCAGAAACAAATTCATCTTTTAAATTTATATAATTACTATATTCTTCTTCTCCAATTTCTTCAATTATTTTATCTTCTAATTTAACTTTATATTCACTTAATTTATTTTTCACTTTATCTTTAGTATTACCATATACTTCATTAATTTTTGCTTTAATATTTGGAAATTTAGAATCAATTGTTTCATCTATTTTTAAATATACACTCATAGCCTTAGCCTTAACATCATCTTTTACTTCATCAAAAGTATAACCTTTAATAGTACCATTTTCAAATATAAAATCATATAAAACATCATAATCTTCTAATATCTCATCACCAACTTTATATAAGTTATTTTTAATTTTATTATCAATACTATCAAGTAAATCAGTAACTTCATCAATATCAATTTTTTTACTACTTTCTTCTATACTAGAAACTGATTCTAAAATACTTTCTTCAATAGATTGAATACTGCTTTCAATTTTTGATTCAATTTTACTTTCATTTGATGACTCTATAATTTTACTACTTTCTTCTGGTTCAGCAGTTTCAGAAACTAAATAACTTTCATTCTCTTCTTCAGATAATTGAGATGTTGTTTTACTATAAGATGAATATTTACCTTGACTTGAATCTATAGAACTAATCTTCTCATAACATCCAGAAACACTCAAAACTATTGTTCCGGATAATAAAATAATAGCTAATTTCTTTGTATTTTTATTATAAAATTTAATCATAAACTAATCCCCTTTCATTAAAACGTCATATATTATATAACAAATAAATAAAAATTACAAATTCACCTTTTTAAGATATTCCATATAAGATAGTTCATAATCTTTTATTGTACCATCATCTCGTATTTCTACTATTCTATTAGCAATAGTATCAATTAACTGTAAATCATGACTACTCATAACAATAACACCATTAAATCTTTTCAATCCTTCGTTTAAAGCAGTAATAGATTCAATATCCAAATGATTTGTAGGTTCATCAAATAAAAGTACATTACCATGTTCTAACATCATCTTAGAAAACATACACCTAACCTTTTCACCGCCACTAAGTACATCAACACTCTTTAATGCTTCTTCACCACTAAATAACATTCTACCTAAAAATCCTCTAATAAAAGTTTCATCCTTATCTTCACTATATTGTCTTAACCATTCAATCATATTTTCATCCTTTAAAAAATAATCATGATTATTCTTAGGAAAATATGAAACCTTTACAGTTGAACCATATTTTATTTCTCCACTATCAGGTTTAATCTTACCATAAATAATTTCCAGTAAAATAGTTTTAGCTATTTCATTACCAAGTATTACAATTCTATCACTAGGTTTAATAGTTAATCTTACATTTTTTAAAACATCGACTCCATCAATATTTTTACATACTTTATCTAAATGTATAACTTCCTTACCTAAATATCTTTCAGGTTCAAAATTAATATATGGATACTTTCTACTAGAAGGTTTAATTTCATCCAAAACAATTTTTTCTAATGATTTTTTTCTACTAGTAGCCTGCTTAGATTTAGAAGCATTAGCCGAAAACCTCCTAATAAAATCTTGAAGTTCTGCAATTTTTTGTTCCTTTTTCTTATTAGAATCTCTCATTTGTTTTTGAATTAATTGACTAGACTCATACCAAAAATCATAATTACCAGCAAATAATTTAACCTTTTCATAATCAATATCTACCATATAAGTACAAACTTTATTTAAAAAATGACGATCATGAGAAATAACAATAACAGTATTTTTAAAATCAATTAAAAAATCTTCCAACCACATCTTACTATTCAAATCAAGTCCATTAGTAGGCTCATCTAAAAGTAATATATCAGGTTCTCCAAATAAAGCCCTAGCAAGCATTACTTTAACTTTATCAGTTTCTTTAAGTTCTCTCATTAATTTATTAAATAAACTATTATCTAAACCAAGTCCTGATAATAATACTTTTGCATCACTTTCAGCTTGCCAACCATTTTTCTTTAAAAATAAATCTTCAAGAACTCCAACTCTAATACCATCTTCTTCTGTAAAATCTTCCTTCATATATAAAGCATCCTTTTCCATCTTTATATCATATAATTCTTTATCACCCATAATAACAGTTTCAACCACATTAACATCATCATAAGCATTATGATCTTGAACAAGAACAGAAATTCTCTCATCAGCACCCTTAATAACTTCTCCAGTAGTAGATTCTTTAGTACCAGCTAAAATCTTTAAAAAAGTAGATTTTCCTGCTCCATTAGCACCAATTAATCCATAACAATTATTACCTTCAAACTTAATATTAACATCACTAAATAAAGTACGACCGCCAAAACGAACACTAATATTATTAGCTATTAACATAATATCACCACTTTCTAAAATAATCATGCAAATACATAATAACAACACAATCAACTTATGTCAAGAAAAAAGAACTAATTTTTTAATTAGTCCTTTAATTTTAATGAATCAGCCTTGAAATATCCAGTTGTACCAAATTTATTACCAACTTGATATGGATATTCTTGATTTTCATAAACAGCAAGTATTTGTCTATCCCAGCCCATAGCAACATTGTTACCAGGATTTTCACCATCACAAGAGCCAGCATAGTCACCGGTAATAATTACATAATCACCTACTTTAAAAGTAGTAGTTACAGTATTAGTTGAAGTCTCTTTCTTTTCCTCTTTAGTTGAAGTCTCTTTCTTTTCCTCTTTAGTTGAAGTCTCTTTCTTTTCTTCTTTAGTTGAAGTTTCTTTCTTTTCTTCTTTAGTTGAAGTTTCTTTCTTTTTCTTTTCCTCTGCAGCTTTCTTTTCTTTCTCTGCTTTCTTTTCTTCTTCTGCTTTCTTAGCTTCTTCTGCAGCCTTCTTTTCTTCTTCTGCTCTCTTAGCTTCTTCTTCAGCCTTCTTTTCTTCCTCTACCTTTTTAGCTTCTTCTTCAGCCTTCTTTTCTTCCTCTACCTTTTTAGCTTCTTCTTCATCAGGTAATTCTACATTTTCACCTTCTACCCAACTAGCAGTAAGTGTTAAATTAGAAGTAATTTTCTTACTAAAATCATATTTATTTTCTCCAACTAACCATCCAGCAAAAGTATAACCTTCTCTAGTTGGATTTTCAATATCATCCTTACTTAATTTTGTACCAGAAATAATCTTCATAGCCTCAACTTCAGATCCTCCATTACTATCTAATGTAATAGTAACATATATTTCAGGTAACCACTTAGCTTTAAGTGTCATGTTTTCAGTAACCTTCTTCTTAAAATCATAAGTTTTTCCTTCTTTTTGCCATTCAACAAAAACATAACCTTTCTTTTTAGGATCTTTTGGTGCTTCAACTCTTTCATTTTTCTTAACTGTAACTGCCTCTATTTTATTACCACCATCAGTATCAAATTTAACTTCAAATTTACTGTTGTTAAGTGCATAAATAAAAATTCCAATTGCTAAAACTGCTGCAATCCCTGCTGTTAAAAATAACTTATTCTTTTTCATAAAACCCTCCTATTTCAAATTCATTATAGCGATATTTTTATACCTTGTCAACAAAAAATCAATATTTTGTAAAAAAAATCATATATTTTTTATAGAGAGGCCAAAATGTTTAAAAATATAATATATTTATTAGTATTAATTGTTATTTTATTTGAAATGTTATTTAATAGTTCCTTAATTGTAAATAGTGTTAATTTTTCATTTGAAATATGTATTAATAATCTATTTCCAACACTATTTCCTTTCATGATCTTATCTAATATACTAATGGAATATGGATTTATCGATATAACAAGTGAACTACTAAAAAAAATAATGAATAAAATATTTAAAGTTCATGAAAACACGACTAGTATTTTAATATTAAGTATCATAAGCGGTTCTCCAAGTAATGCCAAATTCATTAATGATTTATTAAATAAAAATCTAATAAATATTAATCAAGCAAATAAAATATTATTATTTTCTCATTTTGTTAATCCCTTATTTATCTTAAATACAATTGGTATTACTTTCTTGCACAATAAAAAATTAGGAATAATTATCCTAATAAGTCATTATCTAGGTAATATTATTTTAGGTATTATCCTTCGTAATTATAAACCATATAAAACAAAAACTAAATTTAATATATCTAAAACATTAAATACCATTAAAAATAAAAAAAATAATTTTATACTTATATTAACTAATAGTATTACTAGTTCTATAAATACACTAATAATAATATTAGGTGTAATAACCTCATGCCTAATTATAACTAACTTATTAAATATAAAACCACCATTTAATGGAATATTAGAAATAACCCAAGGATTAAAATATATATCAAATATTAATAATAGTTTATTAATAAAAACAATTATTACAACATTTCTAATATCTTTTGGTGGATTTAGTATCCATGCCCAAGTATTTAGTATTTTAAATAATAAAAAAATAAAATATATACCCTATTTATTATCTAGATTAACTCATGGAATTATTTCCAGTATAATGGTATATATTTTATTTAAAATAATATATCCTTAAGTAAATTAGTGATAGTAGAATTAAATAATATTAAGAAAATTGCACTCATACTTAAAAAAGGCCCAAAAGGAATAATATGATTATCATTACCTTTTAAAGTAACAATAGATGCAGGAAGAGCAATTAAAGAACCAATAAAAATAGTAAATAATGATGTTGGTAGACCTAAAACAATTCCAAATATTAATAAAAGTTTTATATCTCCTCCACCCATAGATTCCTTTTTAAATAAAAAATCTCCAATCTTTTTTATTAAAAACATAACTATAAATGATACTACGCCCCCAATTAAAGAATTAATTAAACCATTAATACCATTCATAAAATAAATTTCTATAAATAAAATAATTCCAAATACTATTAATACTTCATCACATATAATCATATAATAATAATCACTAACTATTATTATTAATAATAATGATATAAAAGTTAATATAAATAAAGTATGCATAGATAAACCAAATATTAAATAAGTAACAACAAATAATATAGAACTTAATATTTGAAATAATAAACTAGTAACATTATAGCTATCTTTTTTTAATAGAAAATAACTTATAATAGGAATTAATTTAATTAAATTTATTTTATTATCACTATTATTTATACTAGGATATTTAATTACATCACCATTAGGTAATCTATATCCAATATTACTATATAAATCACCTAAATAATACCCTATAATTGCAAACATACAAATATAATATATATTCATATATACCCCCTACTTAATAATAAGTAAACAATAAAATAACATAATAATTATAATAGAACCAAATAATAAAGCAGATAATATAATAATTAAAGGACCAACAATACTCATAATTCTTTTCTTATTTTTATCTAATCTACTTTGATAATAATTACTAGTATTATTAATTTGTAAAAGTAAACTATCAAATTTTTCACCAGATTCAATCATTTCTATTGCTCTAATAGGAAAAAACTCTTTATCTTTAACAATAATAGATACTTTATGATTATTAATATATGAATTAAAACTATCAATAAGAAAATTATTAAAATAATAATTATCAGTAATATTATTAAGAATACTTTGATCATTTAAATTATATTTAATAATTAAACTCATAGTTCTAGCATATACAACCATTTCCTTATCAATAATACTCTTCATTAACTTCATACTTATTTTCTGAATCATATTTTTTATATTTTTAGTATTATTTAAAAATACAATAATAAAATATATATTTATAAGAATAACAAAAGAAATAAAAATAATATTATCATACTTACTAAAGTGTTTAAAATCCTTTAAAAATGTTAAATCTTCATCTAAATATATCTTATATAAATTATAAAATTTAGGAATAACATAACCTAATATAAACATAGATACCATTAATATATATGGAACAATAAATATCTTATAAATATTTAATTTAATACCATTATATTCATTTAAAAATAATGTTTTATAATAATCTTCCATTTCTATCAAATGATCACTTAAACTAATACTATTATCCTTTAAAACACTAATTAATAACTTAGGAAAACTATTACCCTGCATACCTAAAGCATCAGATAAATCATTACCACACATTAAATCATATCTAACAACTCTAAGTATCTTTTCTAAATTCTTGTATTTGCACTTCTTAATAACTAAAGAAATAGAACTAAGTAAATTATTACCAGCTTTAATATAAGTATTTAGTTGAACCAAAAAATATAATAGTTCTTTATTACTAATAGGTACTTTATTAATATTTCTATATTTGTATTTAATAAATTTATTAGTCTTAATACTAATTAATTCTTTATTTTCCATAATAAAGAAATTATTAATTATTTTTTCTTTAATACATAAATAATCAGTATCCTTTGTTCCATCACTATTAATAGCAGTATACTTATATGCACTAATATCACGAGTACTATTATTAATATATCTTTTAAGTAAAGTATAAGGAGATATTAATATCTCAAATAATTTTTTTAATATTTTCATACTCCCTCCTCTATCCTTTTACTAATCTAATTTTATCATTAATTAATAATATTTTCAACTTTTTTACTTATTTTCATACAATATATTAAAGGGGGATATTATGAACTATTATAATCCACAATTTTTTATACCTTCTACCTTAAATATACCAAAAGCAGGAATATTTAGTCGTTTATTTGGTGGTATAAAATTTAGTTCAATACTAAATGGTACCCAAAGAGTACTTAATTTTACAAACCAATTAATACCAGTAGTAAAACAAGTAAGTCCAATGGTTAAAAATGCTAAAACAATGTTTAAAGTAATGAATGAATTTAAAAGAACAGATAATAAAACCAAAAATAAAACTAATAATCAAGAAGCAAACATAAAAAAAGAAGATTTAACTAATACAACTAATTACAATAATCAAGGTCCTACCTTCTTTATATAGATAAATATTCTAAAGCTTCATCAAAGGTTGATACTCCTTTGATTTTTATTTTATAATTTTTTTCTTTTTTTAACTTAATAGCATCTTCATAATTTTCCCCATTTGGAACTAAGAATATATCAGCTTTATTTTTAACTGCTCCTTTTAATTTATATTCTACTCCACCAATACTACCTACATTACCATTTTCATCTATAGTACCAGTACCAACTATAACCCTTCCTTTAGTAATATCTTTATCTATTAAAGAATTATAAATTGCTAAAGCAATCATCAATCCACCACTAGGACCTGATTCACGAGCTTTATAATCAATTTTAATTTTAGGATTATTTTCCATATTCTTAATTTTAGATACTACTATACCTATAATAGGATTACCATCATAACTAATTAATTTAGCACGCTTCACTTCTTCTTTATTATTTCTCATAATCTTAATACTAATAGTATCACCTATATTTAATGATTTAATAATATTATCAATTGCTTCTTTACTACTTACTTTAATATTATTAACTTCAATTATCATATCACCAATACTTAAATCAGTATCTGCTTCTTTAATTATATTACTAACATATATTTCTTCAGAATTAACAATTATATCTTTATTAGCCTTTAAATAAGCATAATAAGTAGCATTCGAATAAGCCTCTTTAAGCATTATCTGATTTACATAATTATAATCATCAGTATCAATATCACTAGGAACAACTTTATCTTTACTTAATACTTTATAATCTTTATTAAATAAAGATGTTATAAGAGTAATAATAGTAGCCTTATATTCAGAAACATAAGATAAATTAAAAGACCCTCTACTATTATAACTATCTTCAATATTAATTCTATCATTTATATCTATAATACCTCCAGGAGCTTCAATATAATATGGAAATTCAATTAATAATAGAATAATAATAACAATATAAATAATAATTATTTTTAAATGTTTTTTTATAAAACTCATAATATCACCAATATATCATATTAATACTTACATTAATTTAACACATTTATTTAAATTTTTCAAGTAAACTATTTACAAGTATATTATAAATTTGATAAAATTAAAGAGAGCCTAAAGGAAATCTCTTATAGGTTTTTTTTATAATTAGGAGGTGTATTAACTTGACAAAATATGTATTTGTCACAGGAGGAGTATGTTCAGGATTAGGAAAAGGAATAACCGCTTCTTCTATAGCTTTATTATTAAAAGCCAAAGGATATAAAATATTCATGCAGAAATTTGATCCTTACATGAATGTAGATCCAGGTACAATGTCACCTATTCAACATGGTGAAGTATTTGTAACAGCCGATGGCTGTGAAACAGATCTAGATCTAGGTCATTATGAAAGATTTATTGATGAAGAATTAAATTATACTTCAAATATAACAAATGGGAAAATATATTCAAGCGTTATTGAAAAAGAAAGACGTGGTGACTACTTAGGAGCTACTATTCAAATAGTACCACATATCTCTAATGAAATAAAAAATAAAATATATGAAGCAGGTACAACTAGTAAAGCAGATATTGTAATAACCGAAATAGGTGGAACCGTTGGAGATATCGAATCTGCAGTAATGATGGAGTCATTAAGACAATTCAAAATGGAACAAGGAGATAATAATACTCTATTTGTTCATACTACATTAATTCCATATTTATATGGATCTAATGAATTAAAAACTAAACCAACTCAAAATAGTATAATTGATCTTAGAAGATTAGGTATTCAACCAGATATTATAGTTACTAGATCTAATATAAATATTGGAGATCATATTAAAGATAAAATTTCTTTATTTGGAAGTATTCCAAAAGAAAACATTATTGAAGCAGTTGATGTAACTAATATATATCAAATACCAATAAATTTTCATAAACAAAATATAGAAGATATAATTTTAAATAAATTTAACTTAGAAAATAATAAAAGTAATTTAAAATATTGGGAAGATTTAATAAATACCGTAAATAATCTAAAAAAAGAAGTAGAAATATCTTTAGTAGGTAAATATGTTGAACTACATGATGCTTATCTATCAGTAATGGAAGCATTAAAACATGCAGGATATAAATACAAATACAAAGTAAAAATAAATTGGGTAGATTCGGAAAGTCTAGAAAAAGAAGGCACTGACTTAAAGAAAATATTTAAAAACAGTAAAGGTATACTAGTTCCAGGAGGTTTTGGCTATCGTGGTATCGAAGGAAAAATCAAAGCCTGTAAATATGCTAGAGAAAATAATATTCCATACCTAGGAATTTGTTTAGGAATGCAGATAGCAGTAATAGAATTTGCAAGAAATGTATGTGGAATAGAAGATGCATCATCAACAGAATTCTGTGATAATTGTAATAACCCAATAATTGATTTAATGGCTGATCAAAAAACTATAGTTAATATGGGAGGTACATTAAGACTAGGTAACTATGAATGTACAATATCTAATAATACATTAGCAAGTAAACTTTACAATAAAGAAAAAATCTTAGAGCGACACAGACATAGATATGAATTTAATAATAAATTTAAACAATTATTAGAAGAAAAAGGAATGATATTCTCAGGTATCAATGAACCAAGTAATTTAGCCGAAATAATAGAATTACCATCTCATCCATTCTTTATTGCAAGTCAATTTCATCCAGAATTTAAATCACGTCCAACACGACCACATCCTTTATTTGATGGTTTTATAAAAGCAAGCATAGAAAAAAAATAATCACATGATTATTTTTTTATTGTATATTATATGTTGTATTCCAAACATCTTTATAAGAATCATACTGACATGTCTCAGCAGTAAATGTCAAAGTATAAGTAGCTCCACCATAACCTGATTCAGATGATTCACAAACACTTTCAGTAACACCATTAGAACTTGTTGAAGTACAATTAGCTTCATCATCAATTGCACTATTAAATGTAACTGAATCAATAAGATTATTTGTACTTTGATCTTTAGTTAATTTAGTCTTATAATAATAATAATCTTTACCATTTTCCGTAACTTTAACCCAATCACTAGTATTTACAAAATTAATAATTGCAGCTCTATTTCCATCTTGAACTCCAGATAAAACAGTTCCATCTTTTGCTACCCATGACTCCGTATAAGAAATACGTACCGCAACAGGAACATCACCTAAATTATCAACTTTTATAGTTTTACTAGTACTTGTACCAGGAACCCAATCATCAGGAGACACAAATTCTTCTGTTACTTTTGTTTTAAATACATTAGTTTTAAATACATTTGGTATCTCTACTGTATCAGTAAAAAATGCAATTGTAAGTCCCACAACAGATATAATCATTAAAATAACTAATCCAATCAATACTTTTTTATTATTCATAATTTTTCTCCTTCTTAATCATCATCTAAATTACATTCACTCAATTTCTTATTTAAATCATCTATATTAAGTGAATCGATATCAAAGTATTCATTTATACTATTAACTACATTATCTATTGACTCTTCATCATTCATCTTGTCATGCATACTAATTCTCCTTATGAACAGTTCCTGCCCACTCTACTACAGTAAAACCAACTCTATCAAATTTTTCTAACTTCTGTTCTTCTATATCCATTATATCATAAATTTTCTTAATGTGCATATTAATTCGTAAAAAACTTTCAGGTTTTGGAGAAATAATTAATTTATTATTGTTTTCCCTTTCATCTGTTAATTCAAAATATACTAAATTATGCTCATTTTTTTCTAATATAGGTAACCAATACATAATAAATTCATTAGTTTCCCGATTATTTAGTCCAATATAATCTAATTTTTCTTCTAAAAATTCGATAGCACTTTCTCCACTTACATAAAAACCAGTACTAAAATCTACATCATTATTATTATATTCATCCCAATATAAAGCATAATATTCTCTACCATTACAATTTATTATTCCATCTTTATTAACAAAAACATTCCATCCATTATCATACTTTGGATAAGATGTAATAATATTATCTTCATGTTCTAATTTAATATTTATATTCATATCTTCAGTAGGATATAAATATAAAATAGGTTTATAGGCAACATCTGGATCACATTTATCTTTTTTTATTATATTTTCTAAAATATCAATATTTATATTGTCAGTTTTAAGTTTAGGAAGTTTAACTAAATGTCCATAATAACTTTCAGCACATAATCCACATGTCTGTTGAATATTATATACAATTTCTAACTTATTACCTTCATACCCTATTTCTTTAATATCTTTATCATAATCGCAAGAATTTAAATAAAAATATAATAAATAAGTATTATTATTAAAATCTTCCTCAGTTAAAGGCATATTTAAATCATATTCACTATTTAATTTATCATATTCTTCATAATTATTAAATAAATATTCATCATTAAAATTTTGATTATAATTATCATAATATAAAGAATCTACAATTTCATAATCTATCTTATTTAAAGAAGTAAATACAACATTATTCTTTGGAGTATTTGGTTTATTAATACCAATTTCACATCCACAACATATTAATAATAAGCAAATTATAATAAATATTTTTTTCACTTCTTCACATCCTTTAAAATATCACGTGCAGCAATTAAACCAGTAGCAGCAGCAGTGACAATATTACCAGCCTTACCTGATCCATCACCAACACAATATATATTAGTATTTTCTATTTTCATATTATTATCTGTAGTTATTTCATTACTAAAAAACTTAATCTCAGGTCCATATAATAATGTATCATCATTATTAACACCAGGTATTATCTTATCTAAAACTTCTAAGCCTTCAATTATATTTGTAATAATACGATGTGGTAAAATAAGAGCTAAATCACCAGCTACACAATCTTTTAAAGTAGGTTCAATAAAACTTTTATTAATTCTTCTCATAGTAGACCTTCTACCAAGTTTTAAATCTCTTAAAGACTGTACAATTGGTTTACCATCACCAAGTATATTTGCTATAGAAGCAATAGCCTCCCCATACTTACGAGTATTAGTAGTAGGTTCTGTTAAAGAAATCTTTGTAATAAAAGCAAAATTAGAATTATTAGACTTAATATCCTTTAAAGCATGACCATTAACACATATATAACCAGAATAATTTTCTTTTGCAACAAACCCCTCAGGATTAGTACAAAAAGTCCTTATTTGATCATTATAAGTATTCGTTCTAATAAATATAGTTGGATCATATATCACACTACAAATATCTTTTAATATTTCTTTTCTAACTTCTACCCTAACACCAATTTCAATACTACGAGACACATATTCATAATTATATTTATCTGATAGTTCCTGTATCCATTTCGCACCCGTTCTACCAGGAGCAAGAATT
>CACYFN010000029.1 GCA_902773675.1 uncultured Erysipelotrichaceae bacterium
ATGTTTCACGTGGAACATTGAATAGAATAGAATACATGCATGTTTCACGTGGAACATTGAATAGAATAGAATACATGCATGTTTCACGTGGAACATTGATAGAATAAAATACATGCATGTTTCACGTGGAACATTGATAGAATAAAATACGTGCATGTTTCACGTGGAACATTGATAGAATAAAATACGTGCATGTTTCACGTGGAATATTAAATAGAATAAGACACATGCACGTTTCACGTGGAACATTGAATAGAATAGAATACATGCATGTTTCACGTGGAACATTGATAGAATAAAATACATGCATGTTTCACGTGAAACATTGATAGAATAAAATACGTGCATGTTTCACGTGGAACATTAAATAGAATAAGACACATGCACGTTTCACGTGGAACATTGAATAGAATAGAATACATGCATGTTTCACGTGGAACATTGAATAGAATAGAATACATGCATGTTTCACGTGGAACATTTAAAATTATTCTTGCAATTTATTATTTATTATAGTATATTATTTATGCACAACATTTATGTTCGAATTAGGTCAGATTTGGAAGAAAGCAGCCTTAAGAATCTCTGAATGTGTGTGCTTTTTTTATTATTTGTTTTTATGGAGGTAATTATGGATGAATTAATGGGTATTGCTATTGAAGAGGCTAGAAAATCTTTGATTAATGAAGATATTCCTGTTGGTGCTTTAATTATTCATAATAATATAATTATTTCTCAAGCACATAATGAAAAAGAGTTATTAAATGATGCTACTAAGCATGCTGAAATATTAGCTATTGAAGGTGCTTGTAAAAAATTAAATACTTGGCATTTAGATGATTGCATTCTTATTACTACAATGGAACCTTGTATGATGTGTAGTGGTGCTATTGTTCAAGCACGAATTAAAAAAATTATTTATGGTGTATCTAATGAAAAGTTTGGATATTCTAAAATTCTTTCTGAAAAATATAAGGTTGAATGTATTAAATATTCTGATGATTCTAAAATTATTAAATTATTACAAAATTTTTTTAAAGATAAAAGATAAACTTAATATTTATCTTCTTTTTTTTTATATTTAAGTGTATAATTTAAAAATGATTGGAGGTTAGTATGTATCAGGCTTTATACAGAAAATATCGACCACAAAATTTTGATGATGTTGTTGGTCAAAATGTTATTGTTAAAACTTTATGTAATGCAATTATAAATAATAAAATAACACACGCTTATTTATTTGCTGGCCCTAGGGGAACAGGTAAGACTAGTATTGCTAAAATATTTGCTAAAACTATTAATTGTCAAAATTTAAATGGTTTGATTCCTTGTGATAAATGTGATAGTTGTGTGCAATTTAATAATAAGCAGACTGTTGATATTATTGAAATAGATGCTGCTTCAAATAATGGTGTTGAGGAAATACGTGAAATTAAGAATAAGGTAAATCTTGTTCCTACTAATGGTAAATATAAAGTATATATTATTGATGAGGTTCATATGCTTACTACGGCTGCTTTTAATGCTATGCTTAAAACTTTGGAGGAACCTCCAAAAAATGTTATTTTTATTTTGGCGACTACTGAACCTCATAAAATTCCTTTAACTATTTTATCTAGATGTCAACGTTATGATTTTAAAAAGTTAAGTAATAATGTTATTGTTGATAGGTTAAATCATATTATTGAAATTGAAAATATTAATGTTGAAGATGGCGTTTTAGAGATGATTGCGGATATTTCTAATGGTGGTATGCGCGATTCCATTGGCCTTTTAGATCAATTAATTACTTATTGTGATGATATTATTAAAGTAAGTGATGTTCATGAGATAAATGGTACTGTTGATAGCGAACATATATTCATGTTTGTAAAAGATATATTAACTAAGAATTATAATAATGTATATAGTTTATTAAATTCTTATAATGATGATGGTAAGAATTTATCCAAGATATTAGAATATATAATTAATTATTTAAAAAATATTTTAATATATTTAAATTGTTCTGATTATTTTAATGATGATATTGAAAAACAAAGATATGAATCTCTTTTTAAGTTATCTAATGAGTCTGATATCAGTTATTATATTGATGTTTTATTAGATACTTTAAAGAGTATTAAGCTTGAGAATAATAAAAAATTATTAATTGAACTTGCTTTTATTAAAATGTTTAATAATTCTAAAGGTGTTGATAATTACTCTAATTTAAATAATAATGAAAAAAAAGAAATAGGTGTTAATGAAGATATAAAAATTAATAAAAATAATAATGAATTTATTGATAAAATTAATAAAAATATTGAGATGATAAAAAAAATAAGAATAAATAATGCTTTATCTAAGTTTAATAAAAAGGAATTATTAGAATTTAAAAAAGATGTTGAAAAGATTAAACAATTTTTAAATAATAGTGATTATAGTTCTATTGTTTCTTTAATTTTGGATGGAGAATTGAAAGTTAAGGGAGATAATTATTTAATTTTTGTTTACAATAGTGAGTCACTTGTTAATTTTTTTAATTCTGAAATTATTTCTGTTGAAAAAATTCTAAAAATGACTTTTAATGTCAATTATAGGGCTATTAGTGTAAATAATAATGATTGGGAAATAATTAAAAAAGAGTTTAATAATAATATGAAAAATAAGAATAATGTATATATTTATCAGGAAGAGGATTTTAATGTTGAAGAACTTCTTAATATATCAAATAAAGGGGAAGAAATTGTCAAAAATGATATTGACAATTTGTTTGCTGAAATAGTAGAATATAAGTAGAGAGGAATGGTATTTATGAATATGCAAGCTATGCTTAAGCAAGCTCAAAAATTACAAAAGGATATGTTGAAGGCTCAAGAGGAAATTAATGCTATGACATTTACTGGTAAGTCTTCTTTTGTTACTGTTAAGGTTAATGGTAAGAAGGAAGTTTTAGAGGTTAATATTGATAGTGAAGGTTTAGATAAGGATGAAATTGAAATGTTACAGGATATGATTTTGGTTGCTTGTAATGATGCTTTTAAGCAAGTTGATAAAACTACTGAAGAGAAGATGGGACCTTATACTAAGGGTATGCCTGGTTTATTTTAATGTATAAGTATCCAAAAACAATTGATAATTTAATTCAGTGCTACAAGAAATTACCTACTATTGGTGAGAAAACGGCTATTAGGTTAGCTTTGGCTAGTTTGGATCTTGATTCTGAGGTTATTGAAGTTTTTTCAAATTCTCTTTTAGATTGTAAGTCAAAAATTAAAAGATGTGTTAGATGTAATAATTTAACTGAGGATGATTTATGTGATATTTGTAAGGATGAAACTCGTACTAAAAATATTTTGTGTGTTGTAGATGATCCTAAAAGTATTGTTCAATTTGAACGTAGTGGGGCATTTTCGGGTTTTTATTATGTTCTTAATGGATTAATATCATCTGATAATAATTACGACCCAGAGGCACTTAAAATTGAAAATTTGATTTCTTTAATTGATGATAATGATGTTTGTGAGGTTATTATTGCTGTTAAGCCTAGTATTGAGGGTGAAACTACTGCTTTATATATTTCTAAGTTGTTAGAAAATAAAAATGTTTTAGTTTCGAGAATAGCTTTAGGTATTCCTTTGGGTGCTGATATGGATTATGTTGATTCTTTAACTTTGGAATTAGCTTTAGAAAATAGAAAAGAAATTAATAATAATTAATTCTTATTTTAATGGTTATTACATATTATTTAGCGGTGATTAATGTGTTTCATAAAATTTTTAAAATAGTAAGAAGGATTACTGTTAGTTTTTTTTTATTATATGCTTATAATATGTTTAGTCAATCTATTAATTTAATTATTCCAATTAATATTGTTACTGTTTTATCTATTTCTATTTTAGGTATTCCTGCTTTATTAAGTTTTATTGTTATGAGCATTTTTATTTTTTAGGAGTTGATATTTGATGTTTGATGATTTTAAGGAAGAACAAAGTATTATTTATAAAATTATTATTAATTCTTTTAAAAAAAATAAGTGTTCTCATGCTTATTTAATTGAAACTAATAATTATATTAAGTCTTTGGAGATGGTTAAAAGTATCGCTAAGGCTTTTTTATGTCCTTTTAATTATACTAATAATTTAAATTGTAATGGGTGTAATCAATGTAAGCTTATTGATGATGATAATTTTATTGAGTTAAAATATATTAAACCTGATGGTGAATGGATAAAGAAGGAACAATTAGATGAACTTCAAGATCTATTTAGTAAAAAAGCTGTTATTGGTAATAAGAAGGTATATATTATTGATGGTGTAGAAAAGTTAAATATTAATTCGGCTAATTCTATTTTAAAATTTTTAGAAGAACCGGAAGAGGGTATTTATGCTTTTTTAATTACTGATAATATTAATAAAGTATTAAATACTATTGTTTCTAGATGTCAATTACTTAGTTTTAAAAATAATATTAAAAATGTTTCTGATGATTTAGAAAGTAAGGTAGCTTCTAAAATATTTAATAGTGAAAATAAGATTCAAGATTTTGTTACTGGTGAATTTACTAATAATTTTATTGTTAACTCTTTAAATTTTGTTGATTTTTATGAAAAAAATCATATGGATGCTTTAATTTTTATTGATAGTTTATGGAATTGTTATTTTAAAGATAGGAAAGATATTTATATTGGTTTTGAAATAATGTTACTTTATTATAATGATATTTTGAATTATTTACTTAATAATCCAATTGAAATATTTAGTGATTATAAAAAAAATATTCAAGATATTTCTTTAAATAGTAATATTATGAATATATCTAAAAAAATTAGTTTAATTATAGACTTAAAAGAAAAAATAAAATATAATATAAATACGAATTTATTAATGGACAAGTTGATTATTGGTCTTGAAGGATGTGATAAGGTTGAATAAATTTGTTGGTATTAATATAAATGATAAAAAATTTCTTAGTTGTTGTAAAATTAAGGATATTGAGTTAAAAAAGGGAATTACTATTATTGTAAAAGATTCTAAATCAACTTATTTTGCTCGTGTTGTTAAGGAAGAACTTAATAATACTATTAATCTTGATGAGTATGAATTTGTAAGAATTTCAACTAAAAAGGATTATCAAACATTTAAAAATAATGAAAAATTAGCAAGTAAGGCTTTAGTTAAATGTCAAGAATTAGCTGATAAGTTAAATTTAGGTATGAAAATACTTTCATGTGATTATACTTTTAATCAAAATCAGTTATTATTTACTTATACAGCTGAATCTAGAATCGATTTTCGAGATTTAGTTAAGGAGCTTGCTTTAATTTATAAAACTAGAATTGAGCTTAGACAAGTAGGTGTTCGAGATAAGGCTTCTTTTGTTGGTGGATGTGGACAATGTGGTAGAGGTTTATGTTGTGCGAAATTTTTAAATGATTTAGATAGTGTTTCTATAAATATGGCAAAAAATCAAAATATTGCTTTAAATCCTAATAAAATTAATGGTGTTTGTGGAAGACTTTTGTGCTGTTTAAAATATGAAGATGATACTTATAGTGAATGTAGGTGTAAATTACCTAATTTAGGTTCTACAATTGATACTAAAGATGGTAAAGGTAAGGTAGTAACTGTTGATTTACTTAAAATGTCTTATAAAGTTGAAATACCTGATAAAGGTGTAATTGAGTGTGTTTTAAAAGATGAAAGTAGTAAATGATTTACTTGGTTATAAAGATATGAAAATAGTACAGGATACGGAAATGTTTAGTTTTTCCTTAGATTCTGTACTTTTGCCACATTTTGTGACTATTAATAAAAATATTGATAAAATATTGGATATTGGATGTGGTAATGCTCCTATTCCTTTAATAATGTCTACAAGAACTAATAAAAAAATTGTGGGTGTTGAAATACAAAAAGAAGTTTATAATATGGCTTTAGAATCTGTTAAGATTAATAATTTAGATAAGCAAATTGAAATTATTAATGCTGATATAAATGAATATTATAAGAAGTTAGAATCTGATTCTTTTGATGTTATTACTTGTAATCCACCATTTTTTAAGTATTTAGAAACTTCTAATATTAATAAAAATGATTATAAGACTATTGCTAGGCATGAAGTAAAATTAAATTTAAATAATTTATTTAGTATAGCTCGTAAGTTACTTAAAAATAATGGAGTAATTGCTATAGTACATAGACCTGATAGATTAATTGATATAATACTTGAAATGAAAAAAAATAATATTGAACCTAAAAAAATTAGATTTGTTTATCCTAAAATGGGTAGTGAAGCTAATATTTTGTTGATTGAAGGATCTAAAAATGGAAAATCTGGTATGAAAATACTTCCACCTTTATATATTCATTTAGATAATGGTGAATATACTAGTGAAGTATTAAAATATTTTGAATAGAGGTGAAATAATGTCACAGAAAAGTTATGATAATAGTCCTACTTTATATTTAATTCCTACTCCTATAGGTAATATGGAAGATATAACTATTAGAGCTTTAAATACTTTAAAAATGGTAGATGTTATATTTTGTGAAGATACAAGAGTAACTGGACAATTACTTAAGAATTTTGATATTAGTAAAAAATTAATATCTAGTCATAATTATAATGAGGCAGGAAATAAAGATAAATTAATTGAATATTTAAGTAATGGTTCTAATGTAGGACTTGTTAGTGATAGGGGAACTCCTATTATTAGTGATCCAGGGTATGAACTTGCTAAATGTGCGATTGAAAATAATTATAATGTAGTAAGTTTACCAGGAGCTACAGCTTTAGTACCAGCTTTAACTTCATCTGGAATTAATCCAATGCCATTTTATTATTATGGATTTTTAAATAGTAAAGATAGTGCAAGAAGAAAAGAGTTAGAGAGTCTTAAAAATATAAGTGCAACAATAATACTTTATGAAGCTCCTCATCGAATTAATAAAACTTTAATTGATATGAAAAATATCTTGGGAAATAATAGAAAAATTAGTATTTCCCGGGAAATAACTAAAAAATATGAAGAAATTTATAGGGGAACTATAGAAGAATTAGTTAATCAAAATAATGATTATAAAGGTGAACTTGTAATTGTTGTTGAAGGTAATAGAGAAGTACTTGAATATAAAACATTAAGTATTGAAGAACATGTTAATTTATATTTAGAAGATGGTAAGAGTGTTATGGATGCTATTAAGATAGTAGCTAAAGAACGTGGTATTAAAAAAAGTGAAGTATATGATATTTATCATGGAATAGAGAAGAAGTGATTATATGTATGGAGCCATTATTGGTGATTTAGCTGGTAGTATTTATGAATATGAACAAGTAAATAAAGTTAAAAGTATAAAAATGAATAAATTAATAGAAGATAATTCTTTTTATAGTGATGATACTATTTTAACAATAGCTATATTAGATGCAGTAATTAATAATAAAGACTATGATTTAGTTTTGAGGAAATATATAATAAAATATAAGGATAATCTTCCTAATATTAAGCCTTATTTTAATACAATATTTTCTCCTAATTTAATAAAATGGAGTGAATCTAATAAAGAAGGTAATAGTCATGGTAATGGAGCAATGATGAGAATATCTCCTGTTGGTTATTTATTTAATACAGAAGAAGAAGTTATTAAAAATGCTAGACTTGCAACAATTCCTTCTCATAATTCAAAAGAAGCGATAGATTCTGCAACTATAATTGCTCTTATAATTTTTTATTTAAGAAAAGGTTTAACTAAAGACGAAATATATAGTAAATTAAGTTTAAATGTAGAATATAAACCATTTTCTAAATTTAATTATACTTGCGAAGATACTATTGGTAATTGTTTATATGCATTTTATAACTCAAATAATTTTGAGGATGCTATTAGAAAAACTTTATTAATGGGTGGAGATACTGATACTAATTGTGCTATTGTTGGTAGTATGGCTGAAGCTTTATATGGTGTAGATGAATCATTAATTAATAAAGTAAATGAAAAAATTCCAAGTGAATTTGTTAAATTATTAAATAAAGTAGGTAGATAATAAATGGTATATAATTTGTGTAATGAGTTATTTAATTTAGATATTAATAATATTGATACTAGTTTAAAGAATTATTTTAATAATGATATTATTGAACAATTATATTTTTTACCTAAGAAGATAGATAAGAATTTAATTGATGAAAAATTAAATGATAAAAATTATATTAGTAAAGTTTTAAATACAATTTCTTATTATAAAGATAAAGATATTGAAATTGTAATTAAAGATAAAATTAATCAATTTGTGAAAGATACTACTTATAATGTTAATAATTATAAATTATATGTTATTATAGGATTAGATACAACTACAATATATTCTATAAAATATATGGGAGAAGATGTAACAGTTTTGCTTTTAGAGTCAACTAATGGTATTGAAGATAATTTAAATTTATTACTTGCTCATGAATTTACTCATTGGGTAAGAAAACAGATATATAATAGAGATATATTTGAAGATTGTATTGGTGAAAGATTTATTGTTGAAGGTATAGGATGTAATTATTCTAGAGAGATTGTTCCTAATAGAGAAGAATATGAATATTGTATAGTTAATAAAGATACTTTTGAATGGGTAAAAAATAATATTGATAAAGTAGAATTATATATGAAAGATAAAATAAGTTCTAATGAACTTATGAGAGATTATTTTTATATGTTTGCTGATACTGAAAAAATGGGAATGCCTGTTAGAGTTGGTTATGTATATGGTTATTTAAAAGTTAAAGAATATTTAGATGAAAATAATTTAAAAATAAAAGATATATTAAATATGAATTGGGAAGATATTTTGTTTTATAAATAAGGATAGTGATAATAAATGAAATTAATAGTAGGACTTGGTAATCCAGGTAGAGAGTATGAAAAAACTAGACATAATATAGGTTTTATGTGTTTAGATAAAATTGCTAATTATTTTAATGTTGATTTTAATATGAATAAATTTAATGGAATGTATACACAATTTAATTATAAAGGTGAAAAAGTAATATTACTAAAACCATTAAAATACATGAATTTATCTGGTGAAGTAGTTAGAGATTATGTTAATTATTTTAAAATAGATATTAATGATATTTTAATTATTTGTGATGATTTAGATACTAGTGTGGGTACTTATAGACTTAGATATAAGGGATCTAGTGGAGGACATAATGGTCTTAAAAATATTGAATTACATTTAAATAGTAAGGAATATAAAAGAATTAAGATTGGTATTTCTAATAATAAGAATATGGATACTAAGGATTATGTATTAGGCAAGTTTAGTAAGGAAGAGTTAGAATTAATTAATCCAATTATAGATAAAATACCTAATATAATAGAAGATTATTTAAATTTTTCTTTTGATAATGTAATGAGTAAATATAATTAGATTGACTTATATAGTTGATAATGATAGAATAACATTCATCTAAATGAGGAGATATTGTATGGGTATTCTTGAACAAATATATTATCAAAATGAAATTAACTACGAAGATTTAGAAAATGAAATTTTTGAAAGATTTTTAGATGAATTTGAAGATGCTATTAAATATAAATTAAAATATAGTAATTGTGATACATCAGAAATGAAATTTTTAAATTTAAAATATCAGTATATTTATTCTTCTAATTGTTGTAAACTTTTCTTTGATATTTTATCTAAGTATGATTATAATATGAGATGTGAATTAAAAGATACTATTTATGGATTATCTCATTTGAAGTATCCATTATTTAATAAAAAATATATAGATAAATATTTAAATTCTCCTGTTATTCAAAATATTTCTTATAATGGTAGGAATAAATTTACTATTTATAGTGATATGTTTGGAAAATTTTCTTTTAAGCTAGCTTCTTCATATTTAAAAAATAATAAAGAAATTACTAATTATATTAAAACTGGACATATTGATAATAGATGTCATCATAATACTTATTTTATTTCTAAAGTTATGCCTGATTATTATTCTATTACTTCTTTATGTTTTAGATATTTTAGAGGTTATTTTCATCATTCATATACTTATAATTTAGATAGTAATGAAATTATTGATTTGTGCTACAACATAATTATGGATAAGGATCAATATGATAGATTATTTTTACCTAATGAGATATCTATAATTCAAAATAGAATGATTGAAGAACAACTTAGTATTGTTGATGATGAGAGTAATGAATATTGTGATAAATGTGAATTACTTAGAATAGCTCTTTATAAAGAGTATTTAAGAAATATAAATTATTATGGAGATTTAAATTGTGCTCCTCCTGTTAAAAGTTTAATATTAAATTAATGATACAAAATGTATCATTTTTGTAGTTTATATATGAATAAGGTGATAATGATGAAATTACTAGATAATATAATTACTAATTTAGATGGGGATTCTATATATGGATTAACTACTGAATTAAAGGGATTATTTTTATATAAAAAATTTATGCATGAAAATAAAAATATATTATGTGTTACTTCATCTATATATGAAGCTAATAGATTATTTCAAACGATATCTAACTATACTGATAAAGTTGGATTTTTTCCCATGGATGATTTTTTAACTAGTGAAGCTTTAGCTATAAGTCCTGAATTTAAGTTAACTAGATTAGATACTTTAAATAGTTTGTTAGAAGATAATTATATTGTTATTACTAATTTAATGGGATTTTTAAGATTTTTACCTAATTATAATGATTATAAAAAATCTTTTTGTAAGATAAGATTAAATGATGAAGTTAATATTGATAATTTAGTTAGTACTTTATATAAAATAGGTTATAAAAGAGAATCTATTGTTACTATGACAGGAGATGTAGCTGTTAGAGGTTTTATTATTGATATATTTCCTATTAATATGGATAATCCTATTAGAATAGAATTTTGGGGAGATACTGTTGATAGAATATCGAAATTTGATATTGATACACAGATGTCTAAGGGTAGAATTGAAGAAGTTATTATTAGTCCTACTACTGAATTTATTTGTGAAAAAGAAATTGATTTAGATTTAAAACAGAGAGAGTTAATTAATTATACTAATGTTTCTAATATTATTGATTATATGGATAATCCTATTATATTTTTTAATGATAGGGATATAGTTAATAAAGGTTATGAATTATTAGTTGAAGAGATGAATGATTATAAAGAAACTAATAATATGGATACGAATACTAAGTTTATGTTTGATTTAGAAGTTAGTTATAAAAATGAAATAAATTTTGTTTCTTTTGATAATGAATCTAAAGGTAATATAAATAGATATAAATCTTTTGAATTAGAAAATTTTATTGGTGATATTAAACAGATTAGTGATAGATTAGATAGTTATATTAAAGGTAAGAAAACTGTTATTATTTGTTTATCAGATAGATATAAGGTTAATAAATTAGAATCTGAATTATTATGTGATAATGTTGTTATTACTAATATAAATGATATTATTGAAAATAAAATAAATTTAGTTGTTAAAAAAATTAATAGTGGATATATTATTGATAATTTTGTTATTGTATCAGAAAAAGAATTATTTAATAAGAAAGAATCAGGGGTAGCTTATAAATCTAATTTTAGAATGGGTTCAAAGATTAGAGATATTAATAAGTTAAATGTAGGAGATTATATTGTTCATGTTAGTCATGGAATAGGTGTTTATCAAGGTATTAAAACTTTAACAAAGAATGGTCTTAGAAAAGATTATTTAATGGTTGAATATTTAGGGGGAGATAAATTATATATTCCAGTTGAAAAGTTAGAATTAATTAATAAATATTCTTCTAATGAAGGAGTATCACCTAAGATTAATAAATTAGGTGGTAAGGAATGGGCTAAAACTAAGTTACATATTCAAAAAAGGATTGAAAGTATTGCAGGGGATTTATTAAAATTATATTCTGAAAGAGAAATGGCTATTGGTTATGCTTTTAATAAAGATACGGAAGAACAAATTGAGTTTGAAAAGAACTTTCCATATATTGAAACTGAGGATCAATTAAAAGTAACTGATGAGATAAAAAAAGATATGGAAAAAAGTAGTCCTATGGATAGACTACTTTGTGGGGATGTTGGATATGGTAAAACTGAAGTAGCTTTTAGAGCTATATTTAAAGCAATTATGTCTAATAAGCAAGTAATGTTATTATGTCCAACTACTATTCTTTCTCAGCAACACTATAAGAATGCAATTGAAAGATTTAAAGGATTTGATGCTAATATAGAACTTTTGAATAGATTTATTCCGGTTAGTAAACAAAATAGAATTATTAAAGATTTTAGTGAAGGTAAGGTAGATTTACTTATTGGTACTCATCGAATACTTAGTGATGATATTAAACCTAAAAATTTAGGATTATTAATAATTGATGAAGAACAAAGATTTGGGGTTAGACATAAAGAAAAGATTAAATCTTATAAAAATAATATAGATGTACTAACTCTTTCTGCAACTCCAATACCTAGAACTCTTCAAATGTCTTTAGCTGGTGTTAGAAGTTTATCATTAATTGAAACTCCTCCTGTAGATAGATATCCAATTCAGACTTATGTATTAGAAGAAAATAAGAATGTAATTAAAGATGCTATATATAAAGAATTATCTAGAGATGGACAAATATTTATTTTATATAATGATATTGCTACTATGGAAAGTAAGAAAGCTGAATTACAATCTTTAGTACCTGAAGCTAGAATTATATCTGGACATGGTAGAATGACTAAGAATCAATTAGAAGATGTTATGTATAAGTTTATGAATAAGGAGTATGATGTTTTACTTTGTACTACTATTATTGAAACTGGTATTGATATTCCTAATGTTAATACTTTAATAATTATAGATGCTGATAGATATGGTTTATCACAGTTATATCAAATTAGAGGTAGGGTAGGTAGAAGTAATAAGATTGCTTATACTTATTTAATGTATAATAAGGGTAAGGTATTATCTGATGTAGCTCAAAAGAGATTAAATGTTATTAAAGAATTTACAGAACTTGGTAGTGGTTTTTCTATTGCTATGAGAGATTTATCTATAAGAGGTGCTGGAGATATATTAGGTTCAGAACAATCTGGATTTATAGATACTGTTGGAGTAGAATTATTTATGGATATGCTTAATGATGAAGTTAATAAACTTAAGGGTATTGAAAATAAAAAGAAAGATGAAAGTATGTTACCTTTAATTGAAGTAGAAACTACTATAGATGATAAATATGCTGAAGAAGAAGATTTAAAGATAGAAATACATAAAAAGATTAATAGTATTGATTCAGTAGATAAATTAAATGAAATAAAGAAAGAATTAGAAGATAGATTTGGTAAT
>CACYFN010000030.1 GCA_902773675.1 uncultured Erysipelotrichaceae bacterium
ATTAGTATTTATTTCTATATTTAGTTTAGTATCATTATTTAATGATACTAATAAATCTAAATATGATCTTTTTGTTTTATAATTATCACCTAGTACTTTCCCACTTAATAATTTTATATCTTTAATTTTTACATTTAATGTTTCTTCTATTAGATATATTAATGAATCTAATTTATCTTCTTCACCAAATACTTTATAAAATAAAGCATCAAAATAAAGAGGTATATATTTTTTTTCTGTTTTGTCTTTTTGTTCTTCCATGTTTACTCCTTTCGTTGTTTAAAATTCTTTTATAATAATTATTATAACTATTGCATGCATTGAGGATAATTACTACCCTCTATATATATTATTCGACAAAACTTTCCGATTTCCTTTTTTTTTCGTGAAAAAATTGAAAAAATATGCAATTTCTTGCATATTATGACTTAAATATCATATTTATATAAAAAAAGATTGAAAAATCAATCTTAATCTCTTGAGAATAAATCTCTTGTATATACTTTATCTTCTATTTTTTTAGTATTTTCATCCATTCTATTAACTAATACTACATCTGAGAAATTAGCAAATGTATCAAAGTCTCTTACTACTTGACATCCATTAAATGAATCTGCTTTTAATGTTGGTTCAAATATTACTACTTTTACATTATAAAATTTTAATCTATCAATAATGCCTTGAATCGCACTTGCTCTAAAATTATCTGAATCAGTTTTCATAGTTAATCTATATATTCCTACTACAGTTGGATTCTTTCTTAAGATCATTCTTGTAATATGATCTTTTCTTGTATCATTAGCTTTAACTATTGCTTCAATTAAATTTTGAGGAACAGCTTTATAATTAGCTAATAATTGTTTAGTATCCTTAGGTAAGCAATATCCACCATATCCAAATGATGGATTATTATAATGAGTTCCAATTCTAGGATCTAAACATACACCATCAATAATATCTTTAGTATTTAATCCTTTAAGTTCAGCATATGTATCTAATTCATTAAAATAAGATACTCTTAAAGCTAAATAAGTATTCGCAAATAACTTAACAGCTTCTGCTTCTGTTGAATTCATAAACTTAATAGTTACATCTTCTTTTAAAGATCCTTCTTTAAGTAGATTAGCAAATTCACTAGCTCTTTCACTCTTTTCTCCAACAATAATTCTAGATGGATATAAATTATCATATAAAGCTTTACCCTCTCTAAGAAACTCTGGTGAAAAGAATATATTATCAATATGATATTTTTCTTTTACCTCATCGATAAATCCAACAGGAATAGTTGATTTAACAACCATAGTAGTATCAATACCCATACTTATAACTTTCTTAATAATATCTTCTACACTAGAAGTATCAAAGAAGTTTTTTTCATCATCATAATTAGTAGGAGTACTAATTATTACAAACTTAGCTCCTTCAAAAGCTTCCTTATAATCTAGGGTAGCCTTTAAATTTAATTCCTTAGTTTTAAAAAATTCTTCTATTTTTTCATCTTTAATTGGAGAGATACGATTATTAATCATCTCTACTTTTTCAGGTATAACATCTAATGCATATACCTCATTTCTTTGACTTAGTAATGTAGCTAAAGATAAACCTACATAACCAGTACCTGCTACTGCTATTTTCATTTTTCCTTACTTCCCTTCATTTTTTTAATATAAGAATAACATTCCTTAAAATAATCATGTTTAACAATAGAACTATTCTTAAATACATTATCAATATCAAAATCAATTTCACTATTCTTTATCTTCATATAATATACCTTAGTAAAAGCATAATTAATAATATCAATTAAATTATCATTATCAATATTATTAACATCAACATAAGCTAAATTATTATAATCTTGATCTATTATATATTTCATTAATTCATAGTTATTAGCTATCTGTTTAGGATATTTACCCTTTCTTAAAAATAACTTATTATCAAATTCAAAATTATATACTTTAGTTTCACTAAGTATTACATCAGATATTTCATCACTACACTTATTAAAATCTATTAATCCAATAACACTATTATTAAATCTTATCTTCATCTTTACTCTATCTAAATCATCTAAATAATTATTGATGTTACCAGAGTCAAAAGAATCATATTCAAATACCATTGGCATATTAGTATAATCATCATATACAATAGATTTCTTCTTTTCTTTCGGTTTATTTTTCTTAATCTTTAATACAGTTAATATATAATTAATATTAAGTATACAATATACAAATCCACCTACTATTACTTTTAATCCTAATTGTAAATATGGATTTATATCTAATTTAAGATAATCAATTCCAAATATGCATCCAAGCATAATAATAGATTTAATAATAAATGGTATTATACTTTTAAAATACTTACCAATACTTAACTCATGACGAATTGCAAATGCTTGATACATCATAACAATGCCTTCAGCAGATAACGTACCAATACATGCTCCTATACTTTGAAATCTTGGTATAAATATAGAATTCATAACTAAATTAGTGATAGCTCCTAAAGATACAGAAATAATATATATTTTATCTTTTTCCTTAGGAATTAAGTATTGAGTTCTTAAAACATTAGCAAATGATAAAAATGGTAATGTACCAGCTAACATCATAATTAATATACCAGTTTTAGTAAAAGATTCTCCAAAATATATAGGAGCAAATTCACGGCCAATACCTATTAAACCACAACACATAGCTAATGACATAAACATTACAAACTTAATAGATTTAGAAATATATTCTTTAACTTTATTATCTTCACCCTTACTAATAATATTACTCATTCTAGGTAACATTACTGTTCCTAAAGCAGTAATTAATGTCATAGGAATATTAATAATTTTTTCAGCATTTTCATAAAATCCAACTTCAGTTACATTAGACATACTACCTAACATAATTTTATCCATCATTTTATATAAACTAATAGCTATAACTGGAATAAATAATATTAAGTTAGGCTTAATATGAGATTTAATATCTTTAAAACTTACTTTAGTAAACTTAATTTTCTTTCTTAAAAATCCCCACATTATTAATTGACTTAATAATGTCATACCAGCCATAATTAATGTATACTTCCATAAATCATTAGTTGATTTAACAAGTAAAAATATTAATATAACATTACCAACTTTGATAAAAGTATTTCTGGTAATAGTTTTCTTAAACTCTTCCATACCAAAGAAGAACCAATTTATATCTAACATAGCTGATATTATAAATAATCCTTCAATTAAAGCAAATAATTTATACTTATTATCAAATAATAATATATAACCCCCATAAGAAATTAACATTATTATTCCCATAAATAATTGTAATAAATATATACTCCAAAAAGTCTTAGATAACTTTTCTTTATCATCTCTGGCTTTAGCAATAGATCTATTACCATAATTATTAACTCCTAGTAAAGTTAGTAACATAAAATAATAAACTATTGAATAAGTATATGAATATATTCCAACACCCTTAGCACCTACTACCCTAGCTAAATAAGGAGCAGTAACTAATGGAATAACTAATATCAACATTTGATATATTAGATTATATATAAAATTTTTTTTAGGAGATGATCCATTTTTTTTCATTATATCACCACAATATTCTTTTTAAATGTTTTTTTCTTCTATATGTCCTTCTTTTAATTTATTAATAATAATATCAATATGATAACATATTATAAAAATAATATAAAAACCTAATGAAGCTTGTCTTGCCTCAAATAACATCATTAGAAAAATACCTAATAGTGCAACTGAAAGAGTTTTTGATATCTTATAATGTCTTGTTTTATATAATTTTTTTACTATTAGATACAAAAATATAGAAAAAATAATTAAAGAAATAATTCCGCCTTTGTAAGTTAAATCCAAGATTGTATTATGGCAGTGTGTAAAAGCTATATTACCGAACTTATTTGCTATAATTTCTGTTTCTTCAACACCATATCCTAAAATTTTTTTACTATTTATATATGTCATTGAAATATCCCATATAAAAGTTCTACCAGTAAATGTTAAACTTTTATGTAATATTTGTTCTATAAACCATCCAAATATGTTTTGTATTCTAATTAAAACTATTAATATAAAAGAAATAAAATATAGAAGATAATTTCTTCTTGCATTAGTAAGTTGAAATTTATTATAAATAAATGGAAATAATAAGTATAATTCAAATATAAAAAATGTTACTAATGAATTGGCTGAAAAGCAATATAATAATTCAAAATTTATCATTAATAAATTAAATATAAACAAAAGCGATATTTTCTTTTTTCTAAATTTATTATGTATTATATTACATATTATCAATGGTAGAAAATATAAAATATGTATATTTTTATATCCTAAAAACCAATATAAAGAATTATAATTTCCTTGAAACATTCCATTTGGGAATAAAATTATAGTTATAAAATTTAAAAATACAAGAAGGGATAGAATATAACAAAGATTTTTTATTACATTTTTACAATTATATCTTAAAGCCATATCTAAATATAATATTAATGAAATAGTTTTATAATATGTATGAAAAACTGTTACAAGTGAAAGATTATTATAAATTGTTGAAAATACTAATAACAAAAAATATATAGTAAATAAACAAACAAATGAATTTAATTTTAAATAAAATATATATCCTACTAATATTATAACGAATAAAATAATTGTTAAATATTTAAATATTTCATTAAATGGTTCATAAGCATATACACAACTTGATGAAATTAGAATAATTGATAATATAAAAAACGAACCATACTTTCCTAAGAATAAATCCTTGATAGTTAATTGTTTTTTATATTTTAAATTATCATTCACTTATATCCCCTCCATTGATATTAATTTTTATTTTATATTAACCTAATTTTTTATAAAATTTATAGCGCCTATAGTTTTTTAAATATGTATTGATTTTTGAATTTATTTTTTTATTTAAATTATTTTTTTCATTAATTGTTCTATCAATCATATATTCTTTATAAGGACTAATGTAATAATAATAAATCCATAAATCATGTTCAGGTCCATCACAATGTTTCCAAGGCTTTTTCTTTCCAGAATAATGAGTTATAACTGCATTATTCATTATATCTTTTGCTGTTTTTAAATCACTAGTTATTTTAAAATATTCTTTCAATTGTTGAATATTATTATTTATCCATTCGAACATTAATTGGGTATTAAACTTAAAAGGTAGCTCACATACTTTGTTGTGTAAAACATAGTTTAATGCATCTTGATCCATTAACTCATTATATCCATTAATTCTATAATCAATAAGTAATTCAGTCACTTTGTCTTCTCTCATTTTTTTTAAATTCATTATCATAACTCCTGAATTAAAATAAAAGATATTCTTCTTGATAAATAATTTAAAAAGTGATTTTGACAAACCAGCTGTATCTTTAACAGCTCCTACATAATTATTACCAATATCATAATTAAACAATTCACTTAAATCATTATGTACAATAATATCACCATCTAAATATAAAACTTTATCTAATTTATTAAGTATTTGTGGTATATTAAATTTATAGATTGCTGTTGTAGATGCAGGAATATCTTTAATATCATATTTTATGTATTCATCATTATTTTTTAATTTTATAATATTTATTTTTAAGTTTTTTTTATCTAACTCTTCAAATTTTTTTAAATTATCGTTTGATACTTTATTACATAAAATATAAATATTATAAAATATATTGTCTTTTTTAGTTTTTAGGATTGATGTAATTGCGATACAAGTCTGCATTGCATATCCATCATCTGTTAAAAAACATATATCTATATTTTTCATTTTTTGCCTCCCGTTTAAATTTATTTCCATTATTTATACTGTAATTTCATATTTTTTTTCAAAAATAAATATAATTTTGGACTCATTTTAATTGCAAGAAATGCAAGAAAATGCTTTTTTGTAGAATATTTTTTCTTTTTTAAAATACTATATTTTTTTATATCATTTTTTACTTTTTTATAAATATTTTTATGTTTGGTTTTAAGTTTAAATTCCTCTATGTCACATAAAATTCTACATTTTACATCTATGTCACTAGAAATAGCATATTCAACTAAATTAGGATATTCTTCTTTCATTAATTCAATTTTTTTCTCAGATTTATCAATTGTATTAAAATTTTTTCTATTATATTGTTTCCTCATTACTGAATCGTCATTTATAATGTAATGATATTTTGATCCAGATATTATTTCAATTACATTACACTTTCTTAGATAATTAAAAATCATTTCCTTATCTTCACCATATGCCATTGTTTCATCAAATCTAATTTTGTTTATTATATTTCTTTTATATAATTTATTCCAACAATTCGGATCCAATTTACCTAATAAGAATAATTTCATCATCTTTTCTTTATTATCTATTGTTTCTGGTAAATAATTTTTTACTATTTTATATCCAGAACTATATTCTGTTATAAATCCAATTACTATTAATTCAGCTTTTTTATTTATTGAATTTTGAAACATTTCAAAATAATCATCATCAATATAATCGTCTGCATCTATAAATGTTATATAATCTGATGTAGAATTTTCTATTCCTAAATTTCTAGCACTGGATACCCCTCCATTTTCTTTATTAATAATTTTAACATTATCATATTTTTTCCAATATGCTTGTAAAATGCTTAATGAGTTATCACTAGAACCATCATTAACAAATATTATTTCTAAATTATTAAATATTGTTTGATTTTTTAATGAATTTAATAATTTTTGAAATTTATTTTCTGCATTATAAACTGGTATTATTACTGAAATCTTTTTATTTTCCATATAATATATCACACTTTCTTCTATTTTTCTAAATGTAGCCAACTACCAAATAACTCATCCCATTTTTTATCATTAAATGGTTGTAATCCACTAAAATGATAAAAAGTTATTTCTCCAAAATAAAGTTTACCATTAACTTCATAGAAATCTATTCTAACATGTTTCATACCTTTTGATAGTTTTTTAGATAATTCTACCATTTTTTTATAATTGATTGGTTTTTTTATTTCTTTTTTACTATTTGGATAATGTTGAACAATATCAAGATGATTAAAATCTATATCATAATAATCGAATTTTGTTTCACCAATTCCTCTGTCAGATGCTATAAACATTGCTTTTGGTTCACCATCAAAACAGAAAAATTTATAATCTCTTAATTCTCCATATTCCCTATCTTCCATATATTCTTCAGCAATAATTCTTGGTTTAACATTTTTATAAGGATATTCTCTACCAATATAGAAAAAATTATATTTCATAGCATTTTCGATTTTATTTTTAGCTTCTTCTTTATTAAATTTAGATTTATCTTTAACTATTACTAATCCTTCTGAATCGTGAGTACATTTTAATACAAATTGATTTGGTAATTTATCAAAATCAATATCATCAAACTTATCCCATACACCAAGAGTGGGTATAATATATTCTTCTCCTATTATACTAGCAGCATATTTTTTTGCTTCATATTTATCTACCATTTTTGTATATTCAGGATTTTTATCATTTATTTTTAACCAATTTAACTTTTCATTAAATGTTTTTGGATTTTTAAAATTAATAAATTTTTTAAATTGAGCAAAATAATATATTTGAAGATACATTTTATCTGGAAGAAAACGTAATCCATACTTTATTTTTTTTAATATTTTCTTTTTGTTCATTCTATCACTTCCAATTTTCTTGAATAAAATTATCTATCATATTAACAATTGCCATTGGGTCTTTGTTTTCCCATTTTTTTAAATTATCTTTACCAGTTTGTATTTTTATAACAGCATCTTTTAATTCATCCATTTCAAATACTGGAAGCACATATCCATTAGATCCAAATGCTTCATTATTTTGTATTTGATGATCATTAATATGCTCTCCATATTTTTCTAATCTTGTAACTGCTATAACTTTTTTATCGGCATTTAATGCCTTCATTATAGAACCAGATGCACCATGAGTAATTACATAATTTGATTCCTTAACTTTTTCTAAAAATTCTTCTTGAGAAATAAAGTCTTTATATTCATAGTTCTTTGGTTTGTAAGTTGATGTTCCTATTTGTGCAAATATCTTATCAGTTATTATGTCTTCATCACATAATTTATCTAATTCTTTAAATAATCTATCAAAAGGATAATTTCTTGATCCTACTGTTACAAAAATCAATACAAACACCCCCCATAAATAGCTTTTTTATAGTGTTTTTTTTGTGTTTCCCATTGAACAATAAATAAATCACTATGTTTTTCCATTTTTTTACCTGCAACTGTTGGCATATTAGCTCTACCGAATGTCTCAATAAAAATAAATTTTTTTCTAAATAATACTGATAAAATATAAAATGGATATGCAACCATAGTTCCCGTTGTAACTACAAAATCTGGTCTTTCTTTAATCCATATAAATAATGCTTTAAACCCATTTATAAGCATTTTGAATGGCATTAATTTATCCTTTAAATCTGTTTGCTTCATAAAATATTTAGCAAGTTTTGCTTCAAACTGCGTTTTTTCAGTAACCATGAATCCATCATATTTTTCTAATAATGGTTGTAATCTTTGTAATTGTTCCCAATGTCCACCACTACTTGATACGCAACAAATTCTTGGTTTTCTCTTATGATGTTTTTTCATTATTTTTCCCCCTACATATAAAATTCTTTATACCATTCTGCAAATTTTCTTAGTCCTTCTCTTAAAGAAGTACTTGGTTTATATCCATAATCACGTTCTAGTACACTTGTATCTGCATATGTAACAGGTACATCACCTGGTTGCATTGGTACTAATTCTTTATGTGATTCAAAATCATAATCACTTGGTAATACTTCTGATTTGATTAATTCTTCTTGTAATATATTAACAAAATCTAATAAATTCTCTGGATTTGAATTTCCAATATTATATATAGCATAAGGAGGTATTGGAAGTCCATCTTCACCTGTTTTTTTAATAGGTGCCCCCTTCATTACTCTTATTATTCCTTCTACTATATCATCTACATAAGTAAAGTCTCTCTTACAGTTACCATAATTAAATATTTTAATAGTTTCACCTTTAAGTAACTTATTTGTAAATCCAAAATAAGCCATATCAGGTCTACCAGCTGGGCCATATACTGTGAAAAATCTTAGTCCAGTTGAAGGTATATCATATAGTTTTGAATATGCATGAGCTAATAATTCATTTGATTTTTTAGTTGCTGCATATAAACTAACTGGATTATCTACTTTATCATCAGTTGAATAAGGAACTTTTTTATTTGATCCATATACAGATGATGATGAAGCATATACTAAATGTTCTACTGGATTATGTCTACAAGCTTCAAGTATATTATAAAATCCTATTAAATTAGATTCTATATAAGCATCTGGATTAGTTATAGAATATCTAACGCCTGCTTGAGCTGCTAAATTAACTACTACTTGTGGTTTATATTCTTCAAATATTTTATTAATTAACTCTTTATCAGCTAAATTACCTTTAATAAATTTATAATTATTATACCCATTAAGATTATTTAATCTATACTCTTTTAATCTAACATCATAATAATCATTCATGCTATCTAATCCAATAATAGTAATATTATTATTTTCATCTAATAATCTTTTAACTAAATTATATCCAATAAATCCTGATGATCCTGTTACTAATATAGTTTTGTTTTCTAAATCAATTTTCTTTTTCTCCATGTTAAAACTCCTTTAAATTATATTGCATATAAAAAGATACATTATAGGACACTTAGAGGGTGTATTATAATGTATCTTTCTTAAGTTGTAACCCCTTTTATTTTGACCCCTTGTGTAGTAGTACTACTTTAAATGTTTTGAAAAATATTTTTATATCTAATTTTAATGAATTATGATTGGAATAATATTTTTCTAGTTTTAATCTTTCTTCAAATGTAGTATTACTTCTACCTGATACTTGCCAGTAACCTGTAAGACCTGGTTTTGTTTTTAATATGTCATTATAATAATCACCCATATCTTCTTTTTCTCTTGGTAAGTATGGTCTATTACCTATTAGTGACATATCTCCTTTTAATACATTTATTAATTGCGGTAATTCATCTATAGATGTTTTTCTAAGTATTTTTCCTATTTTTGTTATTCTTGGATCATTTTCTAATTTTTTATTAATTTTATATTCTTTTGCTGCTTTTTTATCTTCTTTTAATAGTTTTTCTAATACTTCATCGGCATTTGGTACCATTGATCTAAATTTATAGAAGTTAAATAGTTTTCCATTTTTTCCTATTCTTTTTTGCTTAAAGAATATTGGATGAAAGTCTTTACTAAACATATAAATTATTTTTACTATGATTGCGATTGGTAAAAGAAATATTAAACCAATTAAGGAAAAGAAAATATCCATTGTTCTTTTTATTATTAAATATATTTTGTGTCCTACTCTTGTTGATATTTTTTTATCGACAGTTGCAACTGTTTCAGTTATATCCATTAGTAGTCCCCCCTTTTGTCGAATTTTGTCGAATATAATACTACAAAATTTAAATAATTGCAAGGAAAAAATAACAATTTATAAAAAAATAATACCATTTAAGGTATTATTTAATAATGATGTATTTTTATAATTTGAATTATTGAAGAAAAATCATTTATTTTAAATGAAAAAAATACTAAGAAAAGCTTGACAAACAACATTAAGTTAGTGTAAAATAACTGTCACAAGCAAGAAATCTATACTTATATATATTTACATTTGAAGATATATTTGGTATAATTTATTTGTAAGATAGGTATAATAGTATTGTAGATATTATTGTATCTATATAATATTGGTCTGTTGAATTAATTCATCGGATCAAACCCGTGTTGGCGCCAAGCGCCGCTTAAAAAGGCAACCATAAGGTTGCTTTTTTAATTGTCTAAAATCTCTTTTTATTAATTTCCTTTAATATTCTTCTAATTTCCTCAAAATTAAAAAAATACTTTTCACTTTTAGTAAAATTCATTTTATTTTTATATTTATAGTCATATTTATCTATATAGGTAAGCATATCTGAAACTTGAAACAATCTTTTTTCTTTATGGTCAAAATCAACCCTATGTTCAAAATTATCGAATCGGAAAAATATTGAATCTAATATAGTTCCAAGCACTTCTTGTCCATTATCATAATACATAACTATCTTATCAAATTTACTTAAATACTTTTCTTTATCTTTTATCATGTTATTGATTTTCAACGATAACTTTTGTCTTAATATTCTGCTATTATCAGTATATTTCTTATCAATAATAATTGTTTTGTATTTTACAGGTACTCTTCGAGAAAATTGGTAAATTGCATTGAAAATACTTTTCCTAGTTGCAATATTAAAGTTTTTATAATCTTCTCTTCTCATTATTAAATTAGCCATATGTATCATATTAGTATAACCAATCCTATTTAATCTATCATTTAACTTATTAAGTTCAGACATAATATCATCATCTTGTTCATGAAAAGTAAATGAAACACCATATAACTCTGATGCGCCATTTCCAAATCCAAATTCACCTGTTTCGTCTACAAAAATATTTAAGCGTTTCATTATTTCTTCCTCCCTGTTGCATTTTTTTGATATATAAATATGTTTAAAAAAATAACTAAATTAATTATATCTTTTATTTTATAGAAAGTCTACAGATATTGAAATATTATAAAAAAATAATACCTTTAGATGGTATTATTTATTATATTTATCCAATCTTTTCTTATTTCTTCTGTATTATCATCTATAATTATTGGTTGAAACATAGAGTATATTTTTTTTGTTTTATTATATGTTTCCTCAATTAATTCTTCTAATTCTATATTATTTATGGAATAATCAATAAAAGCTTTATTGTTTTCTAAAAAATATTTTCTATCTAAATGGGCGGAATATTTATTTCTTACACTTTTTATATTATTTATTATTTTACTTTTTATAGATATAAACTTTTGAAATTCTTTTAATTTTAAATATATTTCTTCTTTGTCTTTAAAATATTTTATATTGTTTTGACATAGTTTTATCATTTTATTAATATTTTTTTGTTCTAATTCATTGAATAATTTATTTGCTCGTAATATTATTGAATCTAGTAATGAATTAATTATTGTAATAAATAAATTGGAATATTTATTTATCTTTTCTATTGAACAATTATTATCTGTCTTTATTAATTTATATAAATAAAATGTATTTCTTAATACAATTATATCATTTAAGTATTGTGTTAGGTATTTATCAAATTTTTCTTTATTTAACATATTAAAATACTCCTTTTATTTTATAATTAAAATAAATATCGATTAGTAGTTAGTTAATTATTATTTGTTTTATTAATTACTTCATAATTATTAATATAGTCAGTTATTGAATTATCTTCTTTATTATTGTTACTATTATCTCTTGTTAAATTAATAGTTTTAGAACCACCATTTTTGGCAAATTCTGCATCATTTTCTACTATAGTATTATTATCTTTAATTTTTAATACTTTAGATCCTGTTGTTGCAATTAGAGATGCGTCACTACCAGTATTAAATAAGTAATTTAGTTTTATCTCATCATCTACTATGATATAGTTTCCAATAACTCCTCTTGGTGCATTCATAAGAAATTGATAACTAAATGTACCATTTTCATATAGATATAAATTATATCCAACTGTTAATGATTCTGATCCAGAATTAACTGTATCTTTTGTACTATAATATCCAGCTATATCTTTGTATGAATAACTTTTACTTTCTGTTACACTATTACATTTTGGACACTCTCCACTATCTTCCCCATCAAATATCATAATACATAATAATAATCCAATTATAAGAAACATTGAAAATAGTATTAATATTTTACTATTTCTTTTACACATATCTTTCACCTCCTACTATGATAATTATAACAAATAAACGATAAAAAAACTACCTAAGTAGTTATTTATTTTTAATTTTGTTTATTGTTTC
>CACYFN010000031.1 GCA_902773675.1 uncultured Erysipelotrichaceae bacterium
AGATTAACTAGACTAAAGTCTAGCCCTTGACTAAAACTGATGAAAGACTTACTTTCAGTTTTATATTATTAACCGCAATTTACATTTTCAATTAACAAATAAATTAAAATTATAAAATTGGTATTTACTAAATATCAATTTTTTTGTATAATTTTAATAGATAGAAGAACTCTATCAAATATTTTTTATTATTTAAAATAGGAGGAGGAAAGATATGAATAATAAAAAAACAGTAATAGCATTACTATTAGTAGCTATTATAGGTATAGTAGGACTAACCATAGCATATTTTGCAAACTCAACTAGTGTAGAAAATACATTTACAACAAAAGAATATGGTACCGAATATACTGAACAATTTGTTAGCCCTGAAAACTGGCTACCAGGAGATACAACAGAAAAAACATTAGTTGCAACCAATACAGGGGAGGTAGATGAGGCTGTAAGAGTACTAGTAAGTGAATCTTGGACTACACATAATAATGGTACCCTAAATGGATGGATCCATTCAGATGGTACAAAATCAAATCATACAACAAGTGAAGAATTAGCTAATGATGAAAGAGTAGCAGTTCTTAATCTAGCTAATACATCAGATTGGACTAAAGTAGGTAATTATTACTATTATAATTATAAACTTGCTCCAACAGAATCAACAACATCATTCTTAGAATCAGTAACATTTAATTCAAAAACTAAATTAGATGATACTTGTACAGAAACAGTTAATAATGGTACAAGAGCAATTACATGTAATTCAAGTGGTGATGATTATGACAATGCTACTTATACTTTAACTTTAACTATTGAAACTGTGCAATATAATAAATATGCAAGTGCTTGGGGAACTGGAAATACTGTTGCAATAGCAGAAGAAAGACCAGAACCACCTGTACCTGGTAGCGAGTATTTAGCAACTAATGCAACAAACCCTGCAAATGCTGAATATAATGCTACTACAAAAGGAAATATGTTTACATTTACACATGGAACAGGAGAAAATGCAGTAAATGAAACAAGATACATAGGAGATGAACCAAAGAACTATGTAAAGTTTAACTGTGATGACGATGGTACTAACTGTGAAGTATGGAGAATACTAGGAGTCTTTGATGTAGATGATGGTACTGGTAACGTAGAACAAAGAATGAAATTAGTAAGAGGCAGTGATTTTACAACTACTATGGTATTCAATTCAAGTTTAAACAATGACTGGACAGTATCTCCACTAAATACATTCTTAAATGGAGATTATTATAATCGTACAGGAGATGCAGCAACATATGGATTAAAAGCATCAGCACGTAATATAATAGGAGATGCTAAATATTATTTAGGAGCAGTGTCAGTAGATTGGAATGCAACAGCACCATTTGGAACAACAGAAAAAATCTATGGAGAAGAAAGAGGTGCTACAGTATGTGGGGCATGTAACTCAGATACAACAAAGTTAACATGGACAGGAATAGTAGGATTAATGTATCCATCGGATGAATATATGGTATATGGAAATGGAGTAAATGCTACATGTTATGATAATCCAAATGGATGTAGTGTAACAAATGCTCAAGCAGGATGGGTATATAAAAGTAATATTTTAGAAGGACAATCTAGCCCATCTTATACATGGTTATTGTCTTCCTATGCTGGTGGCTCGTTTATTGTGCTTGGCGCGAATAGCGGCGGCGGCTTGAGCATCTACGACTCGCGTGGCAGCCTTGGTGTCCGCCCCGTCGTATATCTAAAATCTAATATCAAAATCGCTGACGGAACTGGAGAGGTAGGAAGCCCATACACGCTAGAAGCAATCCAGTAACACAGGCGAAGCCGTCGTGTGCAGGTAATGGTATCTGCCACGACACGCGATAGATTTAGATAGAGAAGTTAATATGATTCAAACATGAATAATGTGAGAATAGATGGTTTCTCGTAGGTTATATCTACGAGAAACCGGAATCACATGTATTAATACATGATTAATTATTTCAATTAACTATATATTTTGTAGTTTAATTGATAGATGGGTTCTCAAAAAAATTATTTCAGTAATCACAATTAATCCCTTCTAAATATTAGATAGATTAATTATAGAGAACCTGCTAATTAGAAAGTAACTACTATGTAGTTTAATATAAGCCTTTATAGGCTTTTAATTTCATATAGAATTAAGGTGATAAATTGAAAAAAGATAAAAAATGGAATACACCTAATAAGTTTTTTCTAGTATTCTTATTTATAATATTGATATTATATGGTCAATATTGTTATTTATCATTATCTGATAATATATATGGAATTAATATGAAAGAGTTTGCATCTAATAGAAATACAGTAAAAACAACATTGGTTGCTAAAAGAGGTACTATATTTGATAAAGAAGGTAATACTTTAGCGCTTAATACTACATCATATACTATGATTGCTTACTTAGATAGTAATCGTACTAAAGATATAACTAATCCAAAACATGTAGTAGATAAAGAATATACAGCTACTAAATTAAGTCAAGCATTAGATGCAGATTATGATTATATTTTAAAAAGATTAAATGCGAAAAGTAAACAAGTAGAATTTGGTACTATAGGTAGAAATATAACAGAATTAAAAAAATTATCTATTGAAGAATTAAAATTACCTGGTATTGAATTTGTTGAAACCACAACCCGTTTTTATCCTAATGGTAATTTTGCTTCTTATGTTATAGGATATGCGAAAAGCAATGATGATGGTGTTATAGAAGGTAAATTAGGAATTGAAAGTAAATATGATGATATCTTAAAAGGTAAAGATGGATATTATAAGTATCAACAAGATAAACAAGGTTATAAAATACCTGATACTCCTGAAGAAAGAGTTGAAGCTGAAAATGGAACCGATATTTATTTAACAATCGATTCAAGTATCCAAAGATTTGTAGAAAGTGCAATAAAAGATATTAATGAAAAATATGAAAATGAATGGTTACTAATAGAGGTAATGGATGCTAAAACTGGTGAAATACTAGGAACTGGTTCTAAACCATCTTATGATCCTAATAATATACCAGCAGATATGTCATATTATAATCCTTTAATTTCATATGCATTTGAACCAGGATCTACTATGAAAATATTTACTTATATGTGTGCTATTGATAAAGGAGTATATAATGGTGAAGAAACATATAAGTCTGGTACATATACAATTGGAGAAAATACTGTAAATGATTGGAATGGTGAAGGATGGGGAATTATCAATTATGATACAGGCTTTGCTCGTTCTAGTAATGTAGGTATAGCTAATATAATTAAAAATTATTTATCTAAAGATGAATTATATGATTGTTTTACTAAATATGGATTTGGTAGTCCTACAGGAGTAGAACTTTCTAATGAATCATCTGGTAGACTTAATTTTAAATATGATATAGAAGTAGTTACTGCTGGATTTGGACAAGGTATCTTAACTACTCCTATACAACACCTTCAAGCATTATCAATTATAGCTAATGATGGATATATGGTTAGTCCTCATGTAATATCTAAAATAGTTAAACCAGATGGTAAAGAAGAAGAAACAAAAATTAATAAAAGTGATAAATTAGTAAATAGTAATACAATTACAAAAATAAAAGAACTTATGCATAATGTTATATCAAGTGATATAGGTACTGGAAAAAAGTATGAAATTGAAGGATATGATATTATTGGTAAAACTGGTACTGCTCAAATATTTGAAAATGGTGCATATTTAAAAAATGGTTATATATTATCTGCTTCTTTAATGTATCCTAGTGATGATCCAGAAATTATTATATATGCAGCTATAAAAAAACCGCCTGAAAATAATACTAAAATATTATCTGAATCAATAACTGAATTAATGAGAAATATAGCTAAATACAGAGATATGTTTGATAGTAATAAAGTAGTTAGTGAAATTAGTGTTATAAATGTACCACAATACATTAATAAAAAAGTAGATAGTATCGATAAGAATGATTCTATAATCGTATTAGGAGATGGTAATAAAATAATTAATCAATATCCTCTTGCTAATACAAAAATATTATCTAATGAAAAAATAATTTTACTTACAAATGGTTCTAATTATATAATGCCAAATACAATTGGTTGGTCTAGAAATACTATTAAAGAATTATGTAATTTAATTAATAATAATTGTGAAATTAATGGAAATGGATATGTAGTAGAACAAAGTATTAAAGAAGGAAGTAATATAGATAATAATATAATCTTTAACTTACAAGATAAATAGTAAACACAAGTTTACTATTTTTTTGTCAAATTAAAATAATTTTAATAAGTTTTATATAATTTTTATTAAATATAATGTATAATAAATGTAATAGGTGTTGTATATGAAAAAAGAAACTAATATTGGATATATCATTTTTTTATTTATTATTCTATCAATAATAGGAGGTATATTAGAAATACTTTATATGTTAGTAGTTAGAAATAAATTTGTAATAGGTGGATTCTTTCATGTTCCATTAAGACCTATATATGGTTTTGGAGGATTACTTTTATATATTTTACCTATTAATTTAAAGAAAAATGATTTTATATTATTTATGTCTTCATTTGTAGTATGTTCTATATTTGAATATATAAGTTCAATGTTTATAGAATATGTATTTGATAGAGTGATATGGAACTATTCCAATTTTATTTTTAATATTAATGGTAGAATATGTTTAATCCATTCAATTATTTGGGGTTTACTAGGATTATTATTCTTTCATGTGGTAGAACCATTAACAATAAAAACATATATGTTTTTTAAATTAGGATTTAAGAAAAAATTAAGTCTAAGTAGGTAGGAGTGATAACTTGAAGAAATGTTACATCATATATAATCCTGAAAGTGGATATAAAAAAAATAAATTAGATACTAAAATATGTGAAGAAATATTAAATAAATATGGATATAATATAGAGCTTTTAAAAACACATGCACCTGGAGATGCGAAAAAATATGTACTTAATATAGATAAAGCTGATTTAGTAATTGCTGCCGGTGGTGATGGTACTTTAAATGAAGTTGTATGTGGTAATTTAGAAAGAAAAGAAAGACTATTAATATCTCATTTACCACTTGGTACAACAACTGATGTAGGAAAACTTTATGGATTTACTAAGAATACTAAAAAAGACTTAGAATTAATGTTAAATGGTGAAATTAAAAATGTTGATATTGGACTTATTAATAATAGACCATTTTTATATGTATCGTGTATGGGTAATTTTACAGAAGTATCATATCAAACACCAAGAAAATTAAAAAGAATGTTTGGAAAATTAGGATATTTCTTATTTGCTTTAAAAAGTATAGGTAAAAAATTAAAAAGATATCATATAAAATATGAGGTAGATAATATCAAAGATGAAGGAGAATACACATTTATGTTTATTACTAATTCATCTAGAGTAGCAGGACTTAATAATATTTATCATAATGTTAAATTAGATGATAATATGTTTGAAGTAGCCCTATGCGATGTTAAAAGTAAAAGAAATTTAATAAAAACTTTTTATGCCATAAGAACAAAAAATATTAATGATATACCAAATATTAAATATTTTCAAACTAATAAATTAAAAATAACATTTGATGATATTCCAAAATCATCATGGTGTATAGATGGGGAAGAATTAATAACAGATACTAAAACATATATATTTGGAATAGATAATACTTGTCAAGTATTACTTCCTAAAAAAAATGTTGAAAAATTATTTGAGGAGAATAAATAATGATTATATATAATTACATAATATTATTTTTTATATATGCTGTTATGGGCTGGATCATGGAAGTATTATTTACACTTATAACCGATAAAAAACTATCAAATAGAGGCTTTCTAATAGGTCCTTATCTACCAATATATGGTATTGGTTGTTGTCTATTAATTCTGCTTTTAAAAGATTCTAATAAGGATATTATAAGTTTATTTTTAAAATCAATTATTATTTGTTCTGTCTTAGAATATTTTACTAGTTATATAATGGAAAAATTATTTAAAACTAGATGGTGGGATTATAGTAATAGAAAATTTAATATAAATGGAAGAATCTGTTTAGAAACAATGATACCATTTGGTATATTAGGATGTTTACTACTTTTTTATATAAATCCATTTTTTACTAATTTATTATTATTAATAAATCCTACTATAATTAAAACAATAGCTATTATTTTAATGGTAATATTTATAATAGATTTTATTATTTCATTTAAAATAATATTTAGTATTAGAGGAGTAATTAAAAGTGTTACCAAAGATAGTACTGATGAAATTACTAAAATAGTAAAAGCTACATTAAATAAATCTAGAATATATAGAAGAATTAGTAAAGCTTTCCCTAAATATAAAATAAGTTCTATATTTAGATTTAAAAAATAATGATATCAAAAATTAATATCATTATTTTTTATTATATTATTCATACTATTTTCTACCTCATCAATAGTATATCTTGTAGTATCATTCTCCATTTCTAATTCTGCTTCTTTTAAATTATAATAAATTTTATTATCATTTGAATCTATTTGCATATCTAATTCTTCCATTATATCCCTCATTTCTATTAATAATTATACATTGATTATTAATTTATGACAATATATAATATCAATATAATCATTTAGTATATCTTGATATATTAAGAATAACACCAATACTACATAAAGTAATTAATAAACTAGATCCTCCATAGGATAAAAAGGGTAGAGTAACACCAGTAACAGGTATTAAACCCACAACAACCATTAGATTAAGTAAGGCTTGAAAAGACATTTGAAAAGTAATACCAAATGATAAATATTTACCAAATAAGTTATTACATTTCTGACTAATATTAAAACATGTAATAATTATAGTTAAAAATAGTATTACAATTATTAATATACCTAAATAACCAAATTCTTCACTAATAATAGAAAATATAAAATCAGTTTGCGGTTCAGGTAGGTAAAAATGCTTTTGTACCGAATTACCAAATCCAAGTCCAAATAAACCACCTGGTCCTATTGCATATAAAGATTGAATAATTTGAAAACCACTTCCTAAAGGATCTTTCCATGGATTTAAAAATGATAATATTCGAGCAAGTCTATAAGGAGCAATAGCTATTAAACCAGCAATACCAATAACACCAACTAAAGCAATTTTGATAAAGAACTTTATACTAACTCCACCTACAAAAAGTAGCCCAATAATTGACATAACAATAATAGTACCAGTACCAAAATCAGGCTGTAACATAATAATTCCAAACATAAGTAGAGTAATACCTAATATAGGTAATACTCCTTTTTTTATATTTTTAACACTATTTACATTATTATTTAAATATTTCGAAACAAAAATAATTAAACCAAGTTTAGCAAACTCACTAGGTTGAATACCAAAAGAACCAATACCAAACCAACTTTTAGACCCATTTCTAACAGTGCCAATACCAGGTATTAATACAAGTATAAGTAATATAAAACATATAATTAGAATAATATTTGCTTTTTTATAATATATCTTATAATCTATTTTACTAATAATAAACATAAGTATAGTACCTATTAGAAAAAATAAACCTTGATTTTTAACAAATTTATAAGGATCATTAAATTTATATTCTGCCCATATATAAGATGCCGAATATATCATTAAAAGACCAAATAAAGATATAGTAATCACACTTATAACCAGTAATATTTCTAATTTATTCTTTTTCATAGTATTACTCCAAACATTATTCCTATCATACTAGCTATTAATCCAACTATCCAAAAATATTTAACTATATCTCTTTCCTTATAACCTTTTTTTTCAAAACTATGATGAATTGGAGTCATTAAAAATAATCTTTTATGAGTTATTTTATAATATATTCTCTGTATTATACATGACATAGTTTCTACTACAAAAACAATACCAATCAATACAAGTAATAATTCATGTCTAGTTAGAATCGCAATACCACCTATAGTTGCTCCTAAAGCTAAAGATCCAGTATCACCCATAAATATTTTAGCTGGATTAACATTATATACCAAAAATCCTAATATAGAACCAGATAATATAAAACAAAATAAAGCAATACTATCATATCCATCTAACCATGTAGTATTATAAGTAATAATACCAAAAGTAATAAATACTATTAAAGATAAACCACCTGCTAGTCCATCTAAGCCATCCGTAATATTAACCGCATTACTACTAGAAGTAAGTACCAGTAATATAAATAATCCATATAACCATCCAATATTTAACTTAATATGTAAAGTATGTATCCATATTAAAGGTTCATTATCACATTTTAAAAATAGATAAAAAAATATAATAGAACATATTATTTGAAGTAAAAACTTAGTACCTTCCCTTAATCCATTATTATTATTTCTTTTAATAATTAAATAATCATCTATAAAACCTATTAATCCATAAGAAATAAAAGTTAGTATTATAATTAAAGTATTTAGTTTAAAATCAATTTTATTAATTAATACTAATATAAAAAATATTATTAGAGTAGGTAATATAAATATTAATCCACCCATAGTAGGAGTATGACTCTTACTTTTATGCTTCTCTTCTAAATAAATACTTAATCTTTGATCTATTTTTCTATTATGAAGAAATGGTACAATTATACTTCCCATAAAAATAGATAAAATAAAACCTAACATTAAACAAAACACAGCTTTAGTAAGTATTATCATAATTCCTCCTATTCAGTAAGTAACAATCGAACCACTTCTCCTTCTAGTATTTGGGCATTTTGACTAGGTGATTGAAAAGATACAGTATTACCGCTACCAGAATATTCAACTTTAAAAGGTTTTAACTCTTTAGTAGCATCACTTACACTCATACCAATAACATTAGGCACTACATAGTAAGTTTTATCAATATAGTTAAATTCCTTCATCATTCCATCTTCTCGTTCTTTAATCTTTAAAGCATCGATAGATGATCTTAAGATATTTTTAGCAATAGGAGCTGCAATTGTACCTCCATATTGAGTAACACCTTTAGCATTATCAACTGCAATATAAACTATAACTTCAGGATTATCTGCAGGTAAAAATCCTATAAAGGATGTAATATAATTACCAACCATATATTTACCATTACTAACTTTTTGAGCAGTACCAGTCTTACCTCCAACACGATATTTAGGTATATAGGCATTATGTCCAGTACCATTAGCTACAACACTCTCAAGAGCATACCTTACTTTACTACTAGTGTCTTCACTAATTACTTTTCTAACAATAGTAGGTTCATTCTTTAAAATAACACTATTAGTTTCTGGTTCATTAACACTTTTAACAATATATGGTTTATATAGAATACCTCCATTAATAGCAGCTGAAACAGCTGTTATTTGTTGTATGGGAGTAACAGATACACCTTGACCAAAAGCAGTAGTAGCAAGTTCCAAATCACCAATTTTATCTACATCAAAAAGAATCCCATCAGCTTCACCATTTAAATCAACTCCCGTTTTTACACCAAAGCCAAATTTATCAATATAATCAAATAATTTATCTTTACCTAGTTTTAAACCTAAATTAACAAATCCTGGGTTACATGAGTTTTCTACAACTTGTAAGTAAGTTTCAGCCCCATGACCACCATGTTTCCAACAATGAAGTGTTGCGCCTCCTACAGTAATAGATCCTGAATCATAAAAGGTATCTTTATCTAAATCAACTATTTTCTCTTCCAAAGAAGAAGCAAGAGTAATTATTTTAAAAGTAGAACCTGGTTCATAAGTCATCCATACCGGTAAATTTCTATTTATAGCTTCAATACTATAATCTTGATAATTACTAGGAGAAAAAGTAGGGCGAGCACTTATAGCTAGTATTTCACCATTATTAGGGTTCATTACAATACCTAATGCTTGATCTGGATTATACATACTAACTGTATTATCAAGTTCCCTTTCTAGAGCTTCTTGAATATCTAAATTTATAGTTAAAGTAATATTCATACCATCTTGTGGCTTTTCATATATTTGAGACCAATTAATACTATTACCCTTAGCATCACTAAAATATTTAATTGCCCCATTACTACCAGTTAAATATTTATCATAAGTAAGTTCTAAACCACTTAATCCTTGATTATCAATACCAACATACCCAATAGTATGAGCTAAATAAGTATCATATGGATAATACCTTTTAGATTCTTTAACAAGATATACACCAGATAAGTGCAAATCATTTATTTTATCAGCTACTTCATATGATAATCTTCTACCTTCCGGATGAACTCTTTCAATAGATGTTTTTTTAGAAACATGTTTATACATATCATCATAACTAACATTTAATATTTCTGATAACTTAGAGGCAACTTCATCTTTATTATCAATTTGATTAGGAATTAATACTAAAGAAGTAGTAGTAATATTACCTGCAATTAAATTAGAATTACTATCATAAATATTTCCTCTATTAGCTTCAAGTGGTAAATTTCTACTCCATAAATTAGTAGCTAGTTTATTAATTTTATTATAATCAATAACTTGTATATAAAAAACTTTTCCCATTATTAAAATAAATAAAATAATAATGATTATAATAATAATCTTAATACGAGTATGAATATTTCTAAAAAACATATAATCACCATTAAATTATATGAAAAAAAAATAATAATAGTAATTTTATTTTTTATAATCTATATATTATAATATCTAATCAAAAGAGGGGGGACTTTTCTATGAAACTTAGAAAAATTATAGCTATAACTACATTTTTAATATCTATCTTTTCATTAATGGTTAGTGTTAAAGCAAATACAGGAACAACAGAAATTAGTGGTACAATAAATTATGATTATATTAATGAAGTATTAGAATTAACCAATGAAGAAAGAATTAAAAATAATTTAGATCCTTTGATATTAGATGAAGAATTAACTAAAAGAGCAAATCAAAGAGCTTATGAAATAGTATATTCATTTAGTCATACAAGACCAAATAATCAAGAATGGTATACAATAATGGAAGATTTAGATGATAGTGCACTAGGGGAAAATATTGCTGCTGGATATATTGATCCAAGTGATGTAATGGATGGATGAATTCGGAGCACCATCGTGATAATATTATTGGTAATACTGAAGCATCAATTTTATTTACAACAATTGGTATTGGGCATGTTGAAGTTAATGGAAGAGATTACTGGGTTCAATTATTTGGAAACAAATTAAACAAAGAATTAAATCAAACAGGTAGTATAGAAAGTACAAAAACTATTGAAGTAACAATACCAGAAGAAAAAATAGATTATAAAGAAATATTAGTTAACCCAAATGATACAGATATAATATTAGACAAAACAGAATCTTATAATTTCTTTATTAAAAATAAACCAATTATAACCATAAATGGATTTGATATTTTACTTAATACAGATGATTTAATTATTGAATCTAGTAATAAAAATATAGTTGATGTAAATTCATATAGTATAAAAAGTGTTAATGGAAATAGTGGTAAAACAGATATAACACTAAAATATAATAATGAAATATTTATATATCATGTTAGTATAATTGGTGAGGATAAGGTAATAATAAATGAATATCCAGTCAATAATGTTTATTTATCTAATAATTTATTATTGCCAATAAATCAAAATACAATAAAAAGAAAAAGAGAAAATTAATTTTTTCCTTTTTTTATATAAAAAAAATATAATAAAAAGTTGATAAAATGAATATTATCTGTTATACTTATAGAGAATAAGAAAGTACGGAAAGAGGTAATATTATGAATGAAGAAAAAAAAGTAGTAGGATTTGATCCAGAATCAGGGCAACCAATATATGATAATGTAGGTAGTACTCCACAACCACCAGCAATGGAAGCTCCAGTAGTAAATCCAGAGCTACCAGTAATGGAAGCTCCAGCAGCAACACCAGAGCCACCAGTAATGGAAGCTACAGCAGCAACACCAGAGCCACCAGTAATGGAAGCTCCAGTAGTAAATCCAGAGCCACCAGTAATGGAAGCACCAGTAGCAACACCAGAGCCACCAGTAATGGATAGCAACACCAGAGCCACCAGTAATGGAAGTTCCAGCAGCAACACCAGAGCCACCAGTAATGGAAGTTCCAGCAGCAACACCAGAGCCACCAGTAATGGAAACTCCAGTAACAACACCAGAGCCACCAGTAGTAGAAGCACCTGCAGCAACATCAGAGCCACCTGTAGTAGAAGCACCAGTAGCAACACCAGAACCATCAGTAAAGAATACTTCGAATAGTAAAGTTGCTAATAAAATAATTGGATTTTTAGTATTTATTATAGTTGCTCTTGTAACTGCTATAGTAGTATTACTATTATTTAATAATAAAGATAATGGTTCAACTACAAATACTAATACAACTACAAATAATACAGTAACACCTACAACAGCAGAACAAACAACAACTAATAATACTGTTACAAATACTCAACAAAACACTACAAGTGAAACAAATACTACAGAACAGACAACAACTACTGAAGAAAATGGAGTAGTAGAAACAAATACTACAGAACAAACAACAACTACTGAAGAAAATGTAGTAAGTGAAACAACAGAAGAAACTACAACTGAAAATCCAGAAGTATAAAAAATTGTAAACTTAAAATAGAAACGCTTAAAAACGTTTTTATTTTTTTTAAATTTATAGTATAATTATGTTATGTAAGGTAGTAGGTGGTTATATTGAATAGAAAAGAAATAAAGAAAAATGCTTTTAATAATTTTAAAAGAAATTATCTAAAAATTATTTTAGTAGTTTTTATAGTGGGTACTATAGTTAATGGTGGATATCAATTTTCATCTATAATAACTGATTATTCTAATTCAACTAAAGAAATATCTGATAATAAATTAGTTAATAATGGTTATCAGTTAACTAAAGTAATAAATGAAAATACTATTAATATAAATAGTCAAAATAACTCAAATTATCAACTTGTAAATAATTTAGTAGATACTCTTAGTGATAAAATATCAATGGGAGGACATGCTAGTGGGGTAATAGGATCATTATTTAATAGTGTTACTCAAAGTAATTCAATTGTAATAGGATCACTAAATGCTATTAACTTATATTTATTAAATAATAAGATAGATATTATATATATATCATTAATAGGTATAATAATAATTATGCTTATAAAAATATTTATTCTAGATGTATTTAGAATTGGATATAAAAGATTTTTTCTAGAAGAAAGAAGATATAATACTAATATAACCAAAATATTATTTCCTTTTCATGTTAGAAAATTTATACCACTAGGATTAATAATTTTTCTAAAAAATATATATCAGTTTCTATGGACATTCACAATAGTAATGGGACCAGTAAAACATTATGAATATTTTATGATTCCGTATGTATTAGCTGAAAATCCAAATATAAAAAGAAAAGAAGCGTTTAAATTATCTAAAGAATTAATGGATGGATATAAATGGCAAATGTTTAAATTAGATTTAACACTATTACCATTTAATATATTAAATTTATTAACATTTGGTCTATTAGATATATTCTTCTTACAAGGATATAAAGAATGTATATATTCAGAAGCTTATATACTAATTAGAAAAGAAAAACTAAAAACATTAACTAATAAAGAATTATTAAATGATAAATATTTAGATATAGATAAACTTAAAGAAGAAGAATACCCATTGGATAAGTTTAGTATTCCATCAAAAGAATTTCATATAAAAATTAAAACAAATTATAATGTAAAATATACTAAAATAAATTATGTTTTAATGTTTTTTATCTTTTCATTTATTGGATGGTTATGGGAAGTATTACTACATTTAATAAGCGAAGGTAGATTTGTTAATCGTGGAACAATGTTAGGACCTTGGCTTCCAATCTATGGATCAGGAGCTCTTTTAATATTAATCATATTAAAGCCTCTAAGAAAAAGGCCAATATTATTTTTCTTTAGTTCTATGTTACTTGCTGGAATAGTAGAATATGGAACTGCCTGGTATCTATGGGAATTTAATGGTGCAAAATGGTGGGATTATACTGGATATTTTTTGAATATTCAAGGTAGAGTTTGTTTAGAAGGATTGTTAGTATTTGGCCTAGCAGGGGCAGCTGTAACATATTTTTTAGGCCCAATATTGAATGAACAACTCAATAAAATTAAACCAAAAGTAGCTATCATAATTTGTAGTATATTATTAATACTATTTGGAATAGACTTTATATATTCAGCTAACCATCTAAATACTGGAAGTGGAATAACAGAATATGAAACAGATAGCGGTGAGTAAAAGTCACTAACTTATTTATTATTCTAAAAAAATGTAGTATAATATTATTATTAGGAGGTTTTTATGGGATTATTTGATAAATTTAAAAAGATATTTTCATCTAAAAAAGATGATCAAGAAATAAAAGAACAAAAAGAAGAATTAGAATTATATGATAAAGGGCTAGAAAAAACAAGACACGATTTCGTAAACAAAATAAGTTTACTTAATGGTAGATACAAAAAAGTAAGTGATGAATATTTTGAAGAACTAGAAGAAATACTAATCATGGCAGATATCGGAGTAAATACCGTAATGGATTTTATAGATAAACTGAAAAAACGTTGTAAACACGAAAACATAGTTGATAGTGAAGATCTAAAAGAAGTAATAATCGACGAAATGTTTATTATCTATGTAAATAATCAAATAGTAGTAAATAAAATAAACTATAGTAAAGAAGGACCAACAGTAATACTATTTGTTGGAGTAAACGGAGTAGGTAAAACAACAACCATAGGGAAATTAGCTCATAAATTAACTAAAGAAGGTAAAAAAGTACTAATGATAGCCGGAGATACATTTAGAGCAGGAGCTGTAGAACAAATAAAAGAATGGGCTGATAGAACAGAATCAAAAGTTATTTATAAAGAAAATAGTGATCCATCAAGCGTAATATATGATGGGTTAAATGAAGCTATAAAAGATGACTATGATGTAGTTCTTGTAGATACAGCTGGAAGACTTCAAAATAAAACTAATTTAATGGAAGAACTAGCTAAAATAAATAGAGTAATTAAAAAAATTATACCAGAGGCTCCACATGAAACACTATTAGTAATAGATGCAACTACTGGTCAAAATGGTATAAGTCAAGCTAAAAGTTTTAAAGAAATAACTGATATTACGGGTATTGTACTTACAAAATTAGATGGAACAGCAAAAGGTGGAATAGTACTAGCTATTAAGGAAAGTGTTGATATACCTGTAAAATATGTTGGACTTGGAGAAAGAAAGGAAGATTTAAGAGTCTTTGATATAGAAAAATATATCTATGGACTATTTAAAGATATGTGATAATATGAATACAAAAGTAGTAGATGTTAAAATAAAAAGATTATTTAATCCTACAATGGTTATGCAAGGTATTCTTTTAATAGCTGTATTAGTGATAGGAATAATGTATATCTTTAATCATAAATTAGAAAATATATTTTATGGAGTGCTTGCTGCTAATTTATTAGTATTAGCTTATAATAATTATAAATTTTTCCATAAGAAATACATGAATTATTTATATATAATATTTGCTATCTATTTAATTATTTCCATAATAATAAATATATGGTAGAAATAACAATATTATATGACTATTATTCTGAATTATTAACAGAAAAACAAAAACTATATTTTGAAGACTATTATTTCTATAATCTATCATTACAAGAAATAGCAGATAATAACAAAATAAGTAGAAACGCAGTACACAAAAGCTTAAAAGATATAGTAAATAAATTAAACTACTATGAAGACAAATTAAAACTATATGAAAAAGGAAAAGAAATAAATAAATTAATAGAAAATATAGATAATAACATCAAAGAAAAAATAAAAGAATTAATATAAAAGTATGAGAATTTAAAAACTCATACTTTTTTCAAAAAAATATTTTAGTTGTAAAATATATAATAATTTGATAAAATATTAATAGATTGAAAGGAATGATGTTATGTTTAAAACTTTACCTATAGGAAGAGATAATTTTAAAGATATAATAGAAAGAAATGCATATTATGTAGATAAAACATCTATAATAGAAGACATACTTAGTAATGATAATTATGTTTCATTGTTTCCTAGACCAAGAAGATTTGGAAAAAGTCTATTTATATCTATGATAGATAACTTCTTTAATATAGAATATAAAGATACTAATGCGTATTTATTTAAAGATTTAAAAATAAGTAAAAGTAATTACTATGAATATTTATCATCTAGACCAGTAATTAAATTAGATTTCAAAAGTTTAAAACAAGATAACTATGAATTAATGTTGTCTTCATTTAAAGAAATGATTAGAGAAATTTATTCTAATAAAAAATATTTATTGGAAATATTAGAGGATGAAGAAAAAAATATATTTTATGGTTTTTTGAATGAAACAGCTAATATTGATAAATATCAAAAATCAATATATCTTTTAAGTAATATGTTATATAGATATTATAATAAAAAAGTAATAATACTAATAGATGAATATGATGTACCAGTACAACAGGGATATTTAAAAGGATTTTATGATGAAATAGTATCATTCATAAGAGAAGTATTTTCAACATCTTTAAAAGGGAATAATAATATTGAATTTGCCATTATGACAGGTGTTTTAAGGGTAAGCAAAGAATCATTATTTAGTGATTTAAATAATGTAGAAGTATATAGTATTATAGATAGATATTATAATGAATCATTTGGCTTTACAGAAGTTGAAACAAAAGAATTATTAGAATATTATAATTTAAAACTAAATGAAGAAGTAAAAAATATGTATGATGGTTATAACTTTAATGGAACAGAAATATATAATCCCTGGAGTATCTTAAACTATGCAAAGTATAAATTGTTAGAACCATTCTGGGTAAATACATCAGGTAATGAATTAATAATTAATTCAATTAAAAATAGTTCTGAAAATATCAAAGTAGTAGTAGAAAAATTATTAACAGGAGATTCAGTAGAATTTATATATAATGATAAAATAACATACTTAGATTATAATAATTTAAAATCATTAAATAATATACTAAATCTATTATTTATAAGTGGATATTTAACAATGGATAAAATAACTACAGATGATTTTGGAAATAAGAAAACATTTGCTAAATTACCAAATGAAGAAGTAAAATATTTATTTAAAAATATATTATTTGAAATATTAACAACTGACTATAGAATAGAAAGCAGTATAATAGAAAATTTTTGTAAAGGAGTATTATATAACGATAAAGAATTAATAGAAAATGCATTAAATAGAATATTACCAAATATATCATATATGGATTCAAGTGAATCATTTTATCATGGATACTTATTAGGACTATTTTCAATGTTTCTAAATAATACAAGATTTATAGTAAGATCAAATAGAGAATCAGGAATAGGAAGATTTGACGTAATGATAAAAGATAAAGAAAGAAATATAGGAATGATTATAGAACTAAAAATAACAGATGGAAATATCGAAGAAGAAGCAATAAAAGGTCTAAATCAAATAGAAGAAAAAAAATATTATCAAGATTTAGTTAGTGATGGATATAAAACAATATATAAATATGCAATATGCTTTAAAGATAAAATGGCATGTGTTAAATAAACGTAAAATAATAAAAAATATTAAAATTGGTATTTACTAAATATCAATTTTTTTGTATAATTTTATTAGATAGAAGAATAGTAATCTATCTATACTTTTTATTAAAATAGGAGGAGGAAATAAATGAATAATAAAAAGACAATAATAGCTTTATTATTAATAGCTATAATAGGTATAGTAGGTCTAACAATAGCTTATTTTGCAAACTCAACTAGTGTAGATAATACATTTATAACTAAAGAATATGGTACTACATATGAAGAAACCTTTGTATCACCTGATAATTGGCTACCAGGAGATACAACTAATAAAACTATAGTTGCAACCAATACTGGACAAGTAGATCAAGCAGTAAGAATCCATGTGAGTGAAGCTTGGACTACAAATAATAATAGTACTCTAAATGGATGGATCCATTCAGATGGTACTAAATCAACACATACAACAAGTGAAGAATTAGCTAATGACGAAAGAGTAGCAATTCTTAATCTAGCAAACACAGATGATTGGACAAAAGTAGGAGATTATTATTACTATAATTACAAATTAGCTCCAACAGAATCAACATCATCATTCTTAGAATCAGTAACATTTAATTCTAAGACTAAATTAGATGATACTTGTACAGAAACAGTTAATAATGGAGTTAGAACAGTAACATGTAATTCAAGTGGCGATGATTATGACAACGCTACATATACATTAACGCTTACAATAGAAACTGTTCAATATAATAAATATGCAGCAGCATGGAATACGGGTAATACTGTAGAAATATTAGCTAAAAAACCATTACCAAATATTCCAGCAAGTCAGTATTTAGCAACTAATGCAACAAATGAAGCAGGAGCAGAATATAGTGCTACTACAAAAGGAAATATGTTTCAATTTAGTCATACAGTAAATGGAAATACAGTAAATGAAACAAGGTACATAGGAGATGAACCAAAGAACTATGTAAAGTTTAACTGTGATGACGATGGTACTAACTGTGAAACATGGAGAATACTAGGAGTATTTGATGTAGAGGATGGTCAAGGCCATACAGAACAAAGAATGAAACTAGTAAGAGGAAGTGATTTTGCAACTACTATGGCATTTCATGGTACAGATTATTCTAGTTCAAAAAATGATTGGACAATATCAAATTTAAATACATTCTTAAATGGAGATTATTATAATCGTACAGGTGATGCACAAACAAACGGATATGGATTAAAAGCATCAGCTAGGAGTATGATAGGTGATGCAGTATATTATTTAGGAGCAGTGTCAGTAGATTGGAATGCAACAGCACCATTTGGAACAACAGAAAAAATCTATGGAGAAGAAAGAGGTGCTACAGTATGTGGAGCATGTAACTCAGATACAACAAAGTTAACATGGACAGGAAAAGTAGGATTAATGTAT
>CACYFN010000032.1 GCA_902773675.1 uncultured Erysipelotrichaceae bacterium
TTTGGATTTAAGTGAAAGTGTAACTTTGATTGGACCAAATGGTGAAGTTACTATTAAAGAAGGTTGTATAATTGCTACTCGTCATATTCATATTTTACCAGAACAAATGAAACAATATAAATTAGAGGGAAAGGAAACTGTATCTGTTAGAGTTGGTGGAGAAAAAGGTGGAATACTTGAAAATGTATATTTGAAAGTTGCTGATAATTCTTTCTTTGAGCTACATTTAGATACAGATGATGCAAATGCTCATTTAATTAAAAATGGGGATATTGCAGAGATAATGTAGGTGATTTATGAAGAAAAATAAATTTTTAATATTTGTATTTTTATTTATTGGATTAATTATTTGTGGTATAGATAATGTATGTGCTGATAGTTTTACGATTTATTATTTAGGCTGCAGTGATTTAGATGAGTCACGAATTAATGCGTGGTTGGGTGATAGAAATAGTGGTATACCTTATCAAACTATTACTATAAGTGATGAAAGAACTGAAACTGCTATGTGTAAGGATTCTGCTGGATTTGGTACTTGGAAAGCTGTAGTTAGACAAGGTAGTAAATGGAAAATATATTGTGATGATGGTACAGAAAATAAATTGTTGGATGCCAATCCTCAGTATAGATCTGGTCAAAATTTGGAAGAATATCTTTTGAATGTAAGTTGTCCGAGTGGTACTGTTCATAAATATCCTAATTGTAAAAAAGTTAATGAAACTGGTAATAATGGAGATAGTGTTTATTTTTATTGGATGTATGGAAATGCAGGTAATACAGGATGTCGTGTTTCTGCATCAACATCAGATACTTCTTGTTATGCTGTAACACCTAGTGGTAGTTCAACTATTCTTTATTATTCTTGTACTAGTGAAAATCGAACTGGTTATTCTTATACTCCTACTGATAATAGTAACTGTTCTCATCTTGATTGTTCAACTAGTACATCAAGTGATCCATCAGGTGAATCACCAAGTGGTAGGACACCAAGTCAACCAGGTAGATCTAGTACTAGTACTTATTCTTTAGAAGATGTGTGTATTAATAAGAGCACTAAAACTGCTTGTGAAACTGAAAGTAAATGCATTTGGAATAGTGATTACAATTTTTGTAGTTCAAATGGTTTAGCATATATTAAATGTGGTGATGCTACTGATATTCCCGCTTTAACTCCATCAGTTGTTAGTAAATTTGTTAATATCCTTAAAACTGTTGTACCTATTGTTTTAATTATATTTTCTATTATTTCTTTGGTTAAGTCAATTACAGCTGGTAAGGAAGATGAAATTAAGAAAGCTCAATCTTCATTAATAAGAAAGATAGTTATTTCGGCATTTGCATTTTTTATAATAACAATTATTCAATTTGTAATGTTAAAGGTTGCTGATTCGTCTGAAAAAGAAGATTTATCATCTTGTTTATCATGTTTCTTAAATGGGCCTGAGAAATGTGGTAAAGTTTATTATAAAGATGGATTTGGTAATACTTATGATGCTCAATAATAAATTATATTGGTAGAAAATTTTATTTTCTATCTTTTTTTTCTTGTATTAATTGATTTTTTATAGTATAATCTTGTTATTAATTTGATAAGGAAGTGAATTATGAAATTAATGGTTATACCGAATAGTATTAATGGAATAAAAGATTCTTTGGATTATGTTGATGCTTTTTTAATTGGTATTAAAGATTTAAGTGTTAATATGAATTTCACTGTTAGTATCGATGAACTTGGAAGTATTCTTGATATTATAGGTAATAAAGAGTTATTTATTAGTATAAATAAGAATCTTAGTAATGATGATATTGAAATTGTAAAAGATATTATGATTAAATTAAATGAATATAAAGTTAAAGGCTTATTTTATTATGATGTAGGTATTTTAAATATTTATAATTCAATTGAAGTTAGTTATGATCTTGTTTGGGCATCAGAACATGCAGCTACTAATTGTGATACAATTAATTATTGGAATAGTTTTGGTGTTAAATATTGTATGGTTTCTAGTGATATTACTATTAAAGATGTTTATGAAATTAGAAATAAAACTTCTTGTAAGTTGATTGTTCCTATTTTTGGATATGTATCGATGTTTAATTCTAAAAGACATATTGTTAAAAATTATTTAGATTATTTTAATTTAAATGATAGTTTTAAAATTAATTATATGGAAAAAGAAGGTGAAGTTTATCCTATTATTGATAATAAGTTAGGTACTACTGTTTATACTAATTATATTTTAAATGGTATAATTGAGTATAATAATTTGAAAAATAATGGTATTGATTATTTACTTTTTAATGGTTTTAATATTGATAGTAATAAATTTATTGATGTTTTAAAGAAAGTAAAAGATATTAATTCTGATAATGTTTTAGAATGTTATGAATATATTAATTCTCTATTTGATAATACAAGTACTGGTTTTTTATATCAAGATACGATTGTTAAGGTGAAGAAAGATGAAAAATAAGGTTGAGTTACTTGCACCTGCTGGAGATTTAGAAAGACTTAAAATTGCTTTAAAATATGGTGCTGATGCGGTTTATGTTGGTGGTCCTGTTTTAAATTTAAGAGCAAATGCAATTAATTTTACTTTTGAGGAATTAGAAAATGGTATTAATTTTGCTCATAGTTTGGGTAAAAAAGTTTATGTTACTGTTAATATTATACTTCATAATCAAGAGTTAAATGAAGTTGATAAGTATTTAAAAAAACTTAGTGAAATAGGTGTTGATGCAATTATAGTAAGTGATCCATGTATTATTACAAGAGCTAAAAAATATAATATTGATATTCATTTGTCAACACAACAATCTACTTTAAATTATGAAGCTGTTTCTTTTTGGAAAAAGCATGGTGTATCTAGAGTAGTTTTAGCACGTGAATGTAGTCGTGAAGATATTAAATTAATTAAAGAGAAAGTAGATATTGAGATTGAGACATTTATACATGGAGCAATGTGTGCTGGATATAGTGGCAGATGTATTATGTCTAATGTTCTTACTAATAGAGATGCTAATCGTGGTGGCTGTAGTCAAATATGTAGATGGGATTTTAATTTATATGATGAAAATATGAAGGAGATAAAGGGAGATATGCCATTTACATTTTGTTCAAAGGATTTATCTATGTTAAAGGTTATTCCTGATATGATTGATTTAGGTATTTCCTCATTTAAGATTGAAGGAAGAATGAGATCAGTTTATTATATTGCAACAGTTGTTTCTATTTATCGAAAAATAATAGATAATTATTATCAAAATATTGATGATAATGAATATAATAATTATGAGGCTATTTTAAGAAATTGTGCTAATAGAGATTCTACTATTCAATTTTATAATGGAATATATGATAGTAGTTGTAGTTATTATAATGGAAGATTGGAAGTTTCTAATCAGGATTTTTTAGGAATTGTTATTGATTATGATAAAGATAGTTGTTTAGCTACTATTGAGCAACGTAATTATTTTAAAAAGGGAGATTTAGTTGAAATATTTGGCCCTAATCATAATTATGTTATTGAAATTAATGAGATATATGATGAAGATGATAATTTAATTGATGTTGTTAGACATCCAAGACAGGTTGTAAAAATTAAGGTTGACTGTCAACTTGACACTGATGATATGTTAAGAATAAAAAAATAATTAATTTATATTGACAAGTGCCTATAAAATATTGTATTATTTTCTAGGCTTGATTATAGAAAACAAGAGGTGAATGAAAATGTCAAATAAAACAGTTTATTTAACAGAGAAAGGTTTACAAGAAATTAAAGATGAGTTAGAATATTTAAAATTAGAAAAGCGTCCTGAAGTAATTAAGGCTTTAAAGGAAGCTAGATCTTTAGGTGATTTAAGTGAGAATGCTGAATATGATGCTGCTAGAGGAGAACAAGCGGTAGTTGAAGCTAGAATTAAAGAATTAGAAATTATGATTGAAAAAGCTGAAGTTATATCTGCTGTTGATACTAATCTTGTATCTCTAGGTACAAAGGTAAAAATAGAATATGTTGATGATGGTGAAATTGAAGAATATTCTATTGTTGGTAGTAAGGAAGCTGATCCTTTTGCTAATAAGATATCTAATGAATCTCCAATTGCTAAAGCTATTTTAGGTTTAAAAGTTGGTTCTATTGTTTCTGTTGATAGCCCAAATGGGAAATATGATGTGAAAATTGTTGAAATTTCTGCATAAAAGATACTATGTATCTTTTTTATTCCCCATAAAATAGAGAAGGGATGAAATTAGTGAATATTTTAAAAGAAGAAAAACCATTAATTGAATGGGAAAAGGAGTTGGATGTATGGCTCGTTGATATTTGTTTAGCTGATCATTTTGTATCTTATAATAAAATGGATGCATTTGATAAAATAAATATTTTTTGTTTTAAAAGGGGGTGGAGTAATAAAGAAAATGAAATTTATAGTGAATATTTATCAAATAAATATTCTGATTGTCTAGTATTAGAAGAGTTTAAAAATAAGACTTATCATACTTATTATGATTTATATGAACAGAAACCACTTATTGAATGGGAATTGGAACGTGGTATTTGGATTCCTGATTTATGTTATTCTGATCATTTGCGTATTTATTATAAAAAGGATGCTTTTGATATGTTAAGAAAACCAACTGTTATGTGGAATAATGAGTCTCAGCAAATGTATAATAATTATAAAAATACTTTTAATAGTATTGGTAATGGTGTAATTAATAATTCTGAGAATGATGTGAAAAGGAATGTTAAAGTAGTAAATAAGAAAAAAAGTAAAAATAAGGTATCTTTGAAAAAAAATATTTTAAAAAGGTCAATTGCTTTATTAATGGGAATTACAGCTTCTTTATCTGGTTATTTTTATTGTAAAGAAAATATTATGGAAAAATCTAATGATGATTTTATTAATAATTCTTATGTTGTTTCTAGTTGCAATAGATCTATTATTGACGATGATAGTTGTGAGTCTTTATTTCTTGGTGGTTTAAACCCTAAAGATAAAATTGAAGATGAAAAAGTTAATGAAGTAAATGATAAAATATATGATTCAAAAAGTGGATTGAAAAGTTCTTTATTAAAGGTTGAAAAGAGTATTATTAATAATAAAAATGATATAGTTATTAATTCTAACGAAAAAAATAGTAATATTGAAATTTCAAGTAATGAAATTGTTAATTATTATTATGAAATTGGTGAAAAAGTTGTTATTGATAATGATTCAGAAATATATGGTAATTGTTATGATGCAATGAATAATAAAAATGGTATGGATCCTTATTATTCTTATGAATATGATAGAACTATAACAGGCATATGTTTAAATTATAATGATTGTGTTATTTATTTAGATAATAATGATGAAATTAACAATTATATTAATGATGGCGCATCTGTTGTTTCATATAGTACTATGGTAGATAATGGTATTTGTGAAGGTTTTTATTGTGCAGATGATATTAAAATAATGGTGAAGCAAATTTAAATTTGTTTTTTTTTTAATTATATGTTATTATATATGCCAAATGGGGGGATTTTTGTGAATGCAATGGTTACAGGTCAAAAAATACGAAATGAAAATTTTTTTGTTTTATTAGAGGATATAAAAAATAAAGTTTCAAGTCATAGAAAGAAATTTTTTAAAAAGAGTACTTCTTTAAAAATTGATAATATTTATAAGTTAATAAGTGAACTAGAAGAATTAAAAGATGAAATTGCTCGTTTAAAAGATAATTGCTATTATCTTAAAGATTCATTAGATGAATATTTAAAGCCTGAGGAGGATTATATTAGTTTAATGAGTGATACTTTAAAAATTCTTACTAAAAATATTAATGATGGAGTTAATGTTGATAGTAAAGGTAATGATTTATTATTCTCTACAAGTAAGATGTCTTATTGTAGTTCTAAGATGGATAATATGGTTATTCGTACTTTAACTAAGGATGATTGTTTATTAATTGATAAGAAATATATTCCAAAAGATAAATCATATTATTATTCTGATTTAAATAAAAAACAGGAGTTTTATAAAGAACAGAGAACGAATATTATTGAAAATTTAGGTAGATCTGATGATAAATCTAAAGAATATGTTAAAATTGATGTTTTTAATAGGGATAATATTGAGGAGTTTTATAAAAAAAGAGATGAATTAATTAAATTTTATGAAGCTAAACCAGGTAGAAAAAAATTTTTCCTAATTGATGATATATCTGTTTATCTACCTGAGAATCATGAAAATGGTTTTTTAAAAGAATATAAAATGTTAAAGAAACAATATAAAGTAAATAATTTAGCTTTGCCAAATTCAAAAATTATTCAGGATAATATAGTGTGTGTTGGTAAAATTGATGGTGAAAGTTTAAATTATGAAAATACTTCCTATAGAGGTAGAGATGAGAAAATAAAATGTATTGGTAAAATAACTGTTGAAGATGGAGATAAGTCTACAAATGATGGAAAAAGTTCTAGTGATGATATTGTTGTTTATAATACTGGTAGAGAAAAGAAAAATACAATGCATCATAAGAAAAGTAGATTTAATATTCTTGATAATAGAAAGCCTATTAATTCTAAAAAATTAAAGAAAGGTATTATTATGAGTAGTATTGCTTTAGTAATGTCATTAGTTACTGCTGTTACTTCTTATGGTATATCTAAATCTTTAAAAGATAGTGTTGATAATATTTTTGATAGTAATGTTGTTAATTTAAAAGATTCAATTTCTGATTCTAATTTTGTTAAAGTAATTAATAGTAATAGTAATTCAATAATTGAGAGTGATATAGTATCAGAAAAAGTTACTATTGATGAAACTAAAGAAGATCTTCAAAGGGAAAAAAATATAGGAAATAATAAAAATGTTGATAATCTTTTAGATTCTAAAGATGATGATTTTAATATTGATGTTAAAATAGAAGATTTAGAATTGCATCAAATGGTAACAGTTTCTGTAGGAAGTAAAATTTATACTAATTGTTTGGATGCTAATAATAAGACTAATGGATTAAATCCATATTATTCTTATGATGAAGAAAGAGAAATTAATAGTTTTGGTCTTGATTATGAGGGGACTATGATTTATTCTGATTCTGAGGAAGAGATTAATTATTGGACTGAAAAAGGAGCTAAAAAAACTACTGTTTGTACTACTTTAAATGGTGGTGGAGAAGGTTTTTATAATATTGATGATGTTGTTATTGTGGATAATAAAATATTGACTAAAACTATTTAATTTAAATTATTAGGGGGTTTTATAATGATTGAGAGAATAGATACTTTAAAGGATGAAGTATTAAAATATAAAAAGATTAAAAAAGAGTATAATGATATTTTATATTTATGGAAGGATGTTACTAAATATCTTGAACAATTAAGAGATAGATATAGATTTAATCCTTCTTATGAATTAAAAAAAGAAATTAATGAATATGAATTACAAGAAAGAGATTATTATGAATTATTTAATGAATATCAAATTGAATTGACTAAATTTGATTCAAATATGGATGAGAAGGCTGAATTTTATGATATTTATTGTACATTTATTGATTTGTCTAATTCGATAAAGGATTTAGAAAATAAATCTAAAAAATTTGGTACAAAGAAAATGATAGGTACAAATAGAGTTGAAACTTATAATGCTGAAGGTAGAAAAAAATATATACATGAGTATTTATTACAAGATTATAATGAATTAGTATATGAAAAGAAGAAGTTATTACCTCGTTATAGAGAATTATATGATAAATTTATTGATGTTAAGGTTGTTAATGATGAAGTTTCTAATGAAATAGTTATTGATGATATTAAAATTAGTGAACAAGAAATTGTAGAAATAGAGCAAGAAATATGGAATAATATGACTATTGATGATAAGATTAATTATTTTTTAGACAGAGTTAATCGTATTATTAATGCTAAAAATACTGGAAAAAAAGATAGAATTCTTGTTTATGGTAAGTATTATTATGTTCCAGAAAAAAATAAAAATGATGTTATTAGATATTTGACTGAAATAAAAAAACTTAATGAGTTAAAAAATATTAATAGTATAAAAGAATCTAATAAACCAGTTGATAAAGATGAGAATTTAGAAGAAATCGTTTCTTATATAAATAATAAAGGAGATAATAATGTTATTGCATTACCTACAACTATCTTAGAGTTAACTGAGGTAGACAAAGATACTGATAAAGATGAAAATTTAGAAGAAATAGTATCATATATTGATAAAAAACATGATAATAATGTAATTGAATTGCCAGCAACAGTTTCAGAATTGACTGAAGCAGAAAAAAAATCGGTTAATTATAATAATTCTAATAAAGCTTATGAAATTAAAGATGGTGTAATTGAAATTGAACTTCCTGAGATGGAGGTTATTGATTTAAAATCTATGGAAGAATCTGGCTTAGAATTTGTTAGAGATGATAATGATAATTCTATAGATATATGGTCTGATTCTAAAAAACAAGAAGAATTTTTAAATAATAATAGCTCTTCAGATGAAGATACTATAAAAAATGATACTAAATCAAATAATAAATTAATGGTTTTAAATGTTGAAAAACCAAAGAAAAAATTTAATTTAAAGAAAAAAATAATAGCTGCTGCGGCTGTTGTTGCGGTTGCTCTTACAACTGCGTTTAGTGCTTTTGGTATAAGTGGTTTAAGTAAAAAGAATGAAGATAATAAAATGAATTCTGATGAAAAAATGAGTTATGATGATATTATGCCACAATTTCCAATTGATAATTTACATGATTCAATTATGAATAATGTTACTAATAAACCAAATGATTTATCAAATAATAATGAAAAAAGTAATTCTGAAGTACAATTTGAAAATGCACGTGATATTGGTGATAATGTTATTATTAATAATATAGAAAGTGTTAGAATCTATAAGGATGTATATTCTGCCATGAATGAAGAAAATGGATATTATCCATATTTTGATTGTAATAAAAATAGGGTTGTTAAAGGATATTTAATTTCATCAAATGATTCATATTCTTATTATGAAGAACAGAAAAAAGTAGATGAATTACTTAATAATGGTGGAAAAATTGAGTCTGTTGTTGTTGGAGATGAATATGGATATGAAGGCGCATACAATGTTAATGATGTTATTTTTAAAGTAAAGAAGAAATAATAATAATTCTTCTTTTTATTTACACAAAGTTGTAAAGAGGTATTATTATTTTTATTAATAATTTGTTTTTTTAATTATTAGATGATAGAATATATGTGGAGGAGATTCTATGAATAATCAATTACAATTTAATAATGTTAAAGAATTGTCAGATTATTTAAATACTATCGATGATAATAATAATTATATTAATTATTTAAAAGATTCTTTAAAATCTATTGATGGTAGGATAGATGATGGAACAGATTCTTTTAATTATGAGGAAGAAAGAAAAGTATATGAAAACGATTTGAATGAATATAATTCAAAGTTGGAGGAAATGTCTAAAAATTTTGATATTGATGAGGCTAGAAGATTTGTTAAATTATATAATGATTTTAATAGTTGGAATTTTAGATATGAACAAATTAAGACTTTAATTAATAAAAATGGTATTTCTAATGTTAGAAGAGATTTAATTGATAGATATAATCTATTATATCAATTAATACAAACTAATAAAGATGAATATGAGAGATTAAGTTCGTTATTTTTGAAGCCAAATTTAAGGCTTGAAGAAACTGATAATATTTCTTTAGATAATACAGATTCTTTAGAAGGTGAAAATGTAATTAGTAATCCAGAACTAGCCGTGTCTTCTGAAGAGAGAAAAAGTTCACTAAATAGTAGTGAAGTATCAAGTAATTCTTTAAGTCAACTAGAATTTATTGATAATGAGATTAAATCATGTGAACAAAAAATTTCTAAAATTGTTTTTAGAAAGCCTAAAAAAAATGAGCATGTTCAATCATTTACTGATAAAAATCATAATAATTATTATGTACTTGGAGATAATGTTGGAAAATTTAGAGTCTTTATGGCTGAATTGAATAATTTAAAGAAAAAAAGAGCTAAACTTAGTAAAGATTTAAATATTGATTCTAAATCTAATATTAAAAATTTGGAAGATAATATATCTGAAGAAAGTAAATTGGTAACTAGTAATAATACTTATAACAATAGTAATAGTTATTATGATGAAATTGATAATTATATGGATCAACAGTTAGCATTAAGTAATGGTAAAAACTATGATAAGATTTTATTAAGTGTTGGTATTAATTATGGTTATAAGAATGCTTATGAGTATTTTAATAAAAACTGTTTGTTGCTTAATGATGAGTATAATGATTTACAAAGACAAGTGATGGAAAATAGTGATTCATATAAAAAATTATCTAATAATATGAATTTATATACTATTGGTGATTATAGTTTACAAAAAAAAGAAATTGAAAATAATTTAAAGGCTTTAAGTGATAAGTTAAGTTCTGTTTCTAAAAAGAAAAATTTATATTCTTTGATTGTTAATTATTATAAAAAATTGATACCTTTTGAAAATGATTTATTACAAATTAAAGATGCATCTTTAGTATTAGGAAATATGAATTTAGATGAGAATGTTGTAAGTACCTCTATGTCACAATCTGAAGCTGATAAATTAGCTACTATGGAAGTAAAAGATTTAAATTTATTATCTGATGAAGAAATTAATAAATCACATGAGATTATATCAGAAGATATTCCAGTTATAGAAAATGCTCAAGAAGAAGTTATTCCAGAAGTAATAGAATCTGAAACTTTAATTTCTAATGATGTTTCTGAAGTGAAACCGGTGTATGTTGATACAACTGTTGAAGTAAGTATGCCTCATACTTATAATTCTGTAAAATTAAATGGTTCTTTTTATGATTATAAACCAGTTGTGAGTCCTACATTTGTTGATACAACTGTAGAAGATAATAAAGCAGAAGAAGAAGAAGAAGAAGAAGAAGAAGAAGCTGCAAAGAAGGCAGAAGAGGAAGCTGCAAAGAAGGCAGAGGAAGAAGCTGCAAAGAAGGCAGAAGAGGAAGCTAAAAAGGCAGAGGAAGAAGCTGTAAAAAAGGCAGAGGAAGAAGCTGCAAAGAAGGCAGAGGAAGAAGCTAAAAAGGTAGAAGAAAATAATAAAGGATTTAAACAGAAAATATTTAATATAATTAATAAATTTAAACCAAAAGATTTGTTTAAAATGAATAGTCAAATATTGTCTTCAAAGAAAGATATTGCTCAATCAATTATATCTATTTATAGTATTGATAATATAAATAAACCGATTAATTTACCTTTTGAACCTGTTCAAAGAATTAATGATTATATTTTAAGTGAAAGAGAAAAATCTGATATTTCTTCTGTTGGTCATGGTGATACTGCTGAGGATAGAAAAAAATATTGGAAAGATAATTCATGGGATTGGGAAAAATATTTTAAAGATAGAGGATTAGAAAATCAAAATGGAAGACATAAATAATATTAAAGGAGATATGAAAATGGAAGAGTTGGATATTTTAACACTCGATAATGGTAAAGATTATGTTATTACTAAAGTACTTGAATATAATGATAGATGTTTTCTGTTATTGATTGAAGTTAATAAGGATGAAAATTTATTAGACGATAAGTTGATTGTTGAAAAAGTAAATGATGGAAAAACTGAATTTCTACAAATTATTGATGATGAGAGACTAAATATAATTGTTTCTGAAAAATTTGCTAAAATGTTACTTGAAGATTTAAAATAGGAGAGTTTTTAACTCTCCTTTAATATTTTATCAATAATTCCATATTCTTTAGCTTCTTTTGAAGATAAAAAATAGTCTCTTTCGGTATCTTTTTCTATTTGTTCTATTTTTTTACCTGTGTTATGTGCGAGAATTTTATTAAGTTTATCTTTTAATTTTAATATTCTTTCTGCGGCTATTTTTATTTCTGTTGCTTGTCCTTGAGCTCCTCCAAGTGGTTGATGAATCATTACTTCGCTATTAGGTAGGGCGTATCTTTTTCCTTTTGAACCACTACTTAAGAGAAATGCTGCCATGCTAGCACATAATAGTTGATACATTGCTTTTAATAAAATTCATTGTATCATATATAGCCATTCCCGCTGTTATACTTCCTCCTGGTGAATTAATATATAAGTTAATATCTTGATTATTTAATGAATCTAAATATAATAATTGAGCTATTATAATATTTGCTGTGTTATCATCTATTTCTCCATTTAATAATATAATTCTGTCTTTTAATAATCTTGAATATATATCATAGGCATATTCTTTATCATTATTTTTTTCAATTACAGTTGGTATAAGCATATATTTCATCTCCTAAATATATAATAGATGTAAACAATAGTTTTTATTCATAAAAATACGTGACAAATTAATCTTTTTTTGATAAAATTAATAGAGAATAGAGGAGATTATATGGCTAGAGGCTTGAAAGTTATGATTGATGATAATTCTTTTGTATTTGATGAGGGAATATCTTTTTTTGAAATTAGTAAAAATTTTAAAAAGAATTTTAAGCATGATATTTTAGGTGTTAAAGTTGATAATGATTTTGCAGATTTAAGTGATACTTTAAAGAAATCTTGTAATATTAAGTTTTATGATCGATGTACTCATTATGGTAATTATATTTATTTAAGAAGTGCGAAATTTATTTTAATATTTGCTGTTAGGAATATTTTAGGAAAAGATGCTAAAATGATTTTTGAACATTCTCAAGATGGTGGTATATATTGTTCTATTGATAATAAAAAAATTGATGAGTCTATTATAAAAAAAATAGAAGAGGAAATGAAAAATATTGTTAAAGAAGATTACAATTTTATGAAGTTAAATGTTTCACGTATGGATGCAATTAAATATTTTAAAAAACATAAAAGAATGGATAGTGTTAATGTTTTAAAATATATTTCTAATACTTATATAACTTTATATCGTATTAATGATTTGTATGATTATTTTCATGGAAAAATGGCTTATAGTACTGGTCAGATAAATAAATTTAAACTAGTATATTTGGGTGATAATGGCTTTGTTATTTCTATTCCTGAGGTTAGTAATCCTGATCGTGTGAAGGAATACAGGCATCATAAAAAAGTTTTTGATAAATATTTAGATTATACTTATTGGTCTAGGAAAATCGGTATTTCAAATGCTTCTGATTTAAATAAGATTTTATCAAAAGGAAATATTGGGGAACTTATTAATTTGGCTGAAGCTTATTATGATGGACAATTATCTAATATTGCAGATACTATTTATAATGATAGTCGTAGTATTAAAATAGTTTTACTTGCTGGACCTTCTTCAAGTGGTAAGACTACTACTGCAAAAAAGTTAAGTATTTATTTACGTAGTAAAGGTTTTGCTACTCATTCTTTATCTATAGATGATTATTTTGTTGATAGAGAAAAGACTCCAAAAGATGAAAATGGTGAATATGATTTTGAATCCTTAAAATGTGTTGATACAAAATTATTTAATACACATTTAACTAAATTATTAAATGGTGAAGAAGTAAATATTCCTACCTATAATTTTGTACTTGGAAAACGTGAGTTTCATGATGATAAAAAATTAAAATTAGGTAAAAAAGATATTATTGTTATTGAAGGTTTGCATGCTTTAAATGATGAACTTACTAGTTCAATTGATAGGAGGCATAAATATAAAATATTTATTGCTCCTTTGACACAAATGAATTTAGATGATCATAATTTTATTCATTCAACTGATATTAGAAAATTAAGAAGAATAATAAGGGATAATAGAACTAGAGGTAAGACTGCTGATGTTACATTAAAGATGTGGGGTAAAATTACCCAAGGTGAAATTAATAATATTTATCCATTTCAAGATAATGTGGATAAAGTGGTTAATTCTTCTATGGTTTATGAAGTTAGTGTTTTGAAAACTTATGCAGAACCACTTTTATTTAATGTAGATGAGGATGATTTTATTTATCCTGAGGCACTTAGATTAATTAATTTTTTGAGAAATTTTTTACCTATGCCTAGTGATTTAATTCCACCTGATAGTGTTATTAGAGAATTTATTGGTGGAAGTTGTTTTAAAAATTAGAAAGAAGGAATTTATATGACAAAAGTAGCTATTAATGGATTTGGTAGAATTGGTAGATTAGTTTTTAGACTTATGGATGAAAATCCAGAACTTGAAGTTGTTGCTATTAATGATTTAACTGATTCTGAACAACTTGCTTATTTACTTAAATATGATACAAATCATAGGAATTATAGAGTAAATGAGATTGGTTTTGATGATAATATTATTATAGTTGGAGATAAAAAAATAAGAGTATTTTCGGAGACTGATCCTGCTAATTTACCTTGGAAGGATTTGGAAATCGATATAGTATTTGAGTGTACAGGAAGATTTACTAGTAAAGATTCTGCATATGCTCATATTAAAGCGGGTGCTAAAAAGGTAATTATTTCTGCTCCTGCTAAAGGAGATTTAAAAACTATTGTTTATAATGTTAATCATGATACTTTAGATGGTAGTGAAGAGGTTATTAGTGCTGCTAGTTGTACTACTAATTGTTTAGCTCCAGTTGTTAATGTTATTAATAACAGATTTGGTATTGTTAAAGGTTATATGACTACTGTTCATGCTTATACTAACGATCAGGTTATATTAGATGTTGCTCATAAGAAGGGTATTATGGCACGTCGTGGTAGAGCAGGAGCAGCTAATATTGTTCCATCTTCGACTGGTGCGGCAAGTGCATTAGGTTTGGTTATTCCATCTTTACAAGGAAAATTAGATGGTAGTGCTCTTCGTGTTCCTACTAGTACTGGTTCAGTTATTGATTTGACTTTAGAATTAAATAGAAATGTAACTGTTGAAGAAATAAATGAAGAATTTAAGAAAAATACTAACGAAACTCTTGGATTTACAATGGATCCTATTGTTTCAAGTGATATTATTGGTTCAACAAATGGTGGTTTAGTTGATGGACTTCTTACTAGTATTTTAGAAGTTGATGGCAAGCAATTGGTTAAGGTTGTTGCTTGGTATGATAATGAAATGAGTTATAGCGCTCAAATGGTAAGAACTGCAGAATATTTAGCGATTTTTCTACTTTTTTTAATGTTATATTATTGAAATAGTAATTTTTTTGATGTATACTTTTTATATATGGTATGGAGGTATTTATGAATAAGAAAGAGATGGCTATTAAATGGATACAGAGAAAGTTAAGAGGGGAAAGTTTTTTATCATATGCTGAAATAGCTGAATATTTAGATTATCATCCAAAATATTTTTTAAAGTTAAAAAAAGATGTGGAAAATGGTAATTATAGTATTATTCATGGAAATAAGAATAGGCGAGCTCATAATGCTATAAGTGATCAAGAAAAAAAATATATTGTTGATTTATTTAGAAGGAGTCATGTTAGTATTAAAAAGTTTTGTAAATTTTATGGGAAGAGAAGTTATTCTTGTATTTATAATACTTTAGATAGAGAAGGTTTAATAAATAAAAAATAGGTTATCCTATTTTTTTTTAAAATTTGCTAAATATTGTGGACATTTTTTGATGTTTGTACTATAATAAAAAACAATTATTTTGGAGGTGTTTATGAAGCAAAATTTACCTGTACTTTTACTTAAAGGTTTAATACTTT
>CACYFN010000033.1 GCA_902773675.1 uncultured Erysipelotrichaceae bacterium
ATATAAGAATACACTATTAAAGGATTTAAGTATAAGAGAATATAATTGTCCTAATTGTAATTATGAATTAGATAGAGATTATAATGCATCAGTAAATATTATGTTTGAAGGGTTAAAGTTATATATGAATGAAGTATCTGCATAGAACAAACTTCAAAAAGTTATTTTGAATAAAACTAAATACGGTAGCGACTACCGGAGTAAAAGACTGTGGAGCATGTAGGTTACGACGGCTGTGAATCAGTAAATCTTAGGCGTGAGCCTAAGGCATTCAAAATTTATTTTGAATTTTGTTCTTATTTGATTTACTTCTTAAATAATAGGTGATATAATTTTTTCACGAGGTGTTTTATGGACAAATTAATTTTAATTAAATATGGTGAATTAACTACAAAAAAGAGTAATCGTTTAGCTTTTGTTAAATTGCTTGCTAAAAATATTGAAAATATATTAAAAGATGAAAATTATAAATTAAAGTATGATCGAGTTAGAATGTATATTGAATGTGAAGATGCAGATACAATTTCTTTAAAATTAAAAAATGTTTTTGGTATACATGGTATAGTTATTTGTCATAAGGTAAATAATAATGTTGATGAAATAAAAGAAAAAGTATTAGAAATTTTAAAGAATGAAAAGTTTAATACTTTTAAAGTGGAAACTAAGAGAGCTTTAAAATCTTTTGAAATACATAGTCAAGATTTTAATAGAATTATAGGTGGACTTATACTTAAAAATTTTGAATGCAAAGTTGATGTACATAATCCAGATTTACTTCTTAAAATAGAGATAAGACCTGAAGGTACTTTTATTTATACTAATGAAATTGAAGGTATTGGTGGATATCCTGTTGGTATTCAAGGTAAGGGAATGCTTATGCTTAGTGGCGGTATTGATTCTCCTGTTTCAGGATATTTAACATTAAAACGTGGAGTTGATTTAGAATGCTTGTATTTTGAATCTCCTCCACATACTAGTATTCAAGCTAAAAATAAAGTTATTGAACTTGCAGATATTATTAATAAGTATTCTGGTAATATTAAAGTAAATGTAGTTCCTTTTACTAAATTACAAGAAGCTATTTATAAAAATGTTGATGATAATTATGTTATTACTATTATGCGCAGAATGATGTATCGTATAGCAGAAAAAGTTGCGAAATTACATAAATGTAAAATTATTATTAATGGAGAGAGTATTGGACAAGTAGCTAGTCAAACTTTATCTAGTATGGGTGTTATTAATAATGTTACTAATATGCCAGTGATTAGACCTGTTGCTTGTATGGATAAATTAGAGATAATTGAAATAGCTAGAAATATTAAAACGTATGATACTTCTATTTTACCTTATGAAGATTGTTGTACGATATTTTTACCAAAACATCCAGTTATTAATCCTGAATTAGATAGATGTTTATATTATGAATCTAAATTTAATTATGAAGAATTAGTTTTAGAATGTGTTAATAATATAGAAGTTATTACTAATTTAAATAATAGAAATAATGATTTATTATAATAGGAAAAAATTACCATAAAAAATATTGAATAAAAATACCTTTTGTACACATCATATTAGTGTACAGGAGGTGAAATCAAATGAATAGTAAATCAACAAATAATTTTGTTGTACCTGGAGCTAAACAAGCTATTGAAAAAATGAAATATGAAATAGCTAATGAATTAGGTGTTAATTTAGGACCAGATTCAACAAGTAGAGCTAATGGTTCAGTTGGTGGAGAAATCACTAAGAGATTAGTTAAAATGGCTGAACAAAACTTAGGTGGTTCATACCAATCAAAATAGTAAAAAATGGGTAGCGTTGCTATCTTTTTTTAGTATAATTAGTGTATTTTTGGGAAAAATATTATTAGGAGGTGTGTTTTATGTATCATAATAAATTAGTTGTTAATGGTTCTAAAGAGGTTATAGAGAAAATGAAATATGAAATAGCTCGTGAATTTGGTATTACTCTAGGTGCTGATACTACAAGTCGTTTGAATGGACGTGTTGGTGGAGAAATGACTAAAAGATTAGTTAGACTTGGAGAAGAATATTTATGTTCTAAGGGTTATTATAATAAATAAGCGTTTAACTGTTGTTAAACGTTTTTTAGTTTTTCTTTTAAGAAATTTTCAAATACTGGTAATCCATATTCCTTATTATAATAATTAGGAAATTCATTTAAATGAGCTAAAGCAATTTTCATTGTTTTTTCTAAATCATTATTGGTTACATTAGTTAAGGGGTTAATTAATCCATGTTCAAGTTCAATATTAATTCCTCTTTTAAGATCATCAAAGGTAAATTTAGAAAAATCAATATTTAATTTTTTAGCTATATTAAAAATTTCTACATTTTTAAACATTAAATCACCATTTAAATATATGATTATATTGATTAATTTTAACTCTTATGTTATTATTTTTAGTGGAAGTGACGTGATTTTATGAATTTACCAAGTATGAAGGATGCTAAAGTTAGAACTGATAAAAAAAGTAGAGTGGAATTATTTGAAATAGATAAAAAATATCAAAATGTTGGAAATGGTAAAAAATATTATATAAAAACTTATGGTTGTCAGATGAATGTTCATGATTCTGAAAATATTAAAGCTTTATTAGAACAAATGTCTTTTAAAGAAACAGATAATATGGAAGATGCTGATTTAATTTTACTTAATACATGTGCGATTAGGGAAAATGCCCATAATAAGGTATTTGGTTTTTTAGGTAGAGTAAAACATTTAAAAGAACAAAAACCAGATATAATTTCTGGAATATGTGGATGTATGGCACAAGAAGAAAGTGTTGTTAATGAAATAAAGGATAAATATAAGTGGGTAGATATTGTTTTTGGTACTCATAATATTTATAATTTACCTAAGATATTAAACGATAGTATTATAAAAAATGATCAAGAAATAGAAGTCTTTAGTACTGAAGGGGATATTATTGAAAATATTCCTGTTAAAAGAGATTCTTCTATTAAAGCATGGATTAATATTATGTATGGTTGTGATAAGTTTTGTACTTATTGTATTGTTCCTTATACTAGAGGTAAACAAAGAAGTAGAGAACCTAAATACATTATTGATGAGGTTAATGATTTAGTAAAGAAAGGTTATCAAGAAGTTACTTTATTAGGACAAAATGTTAATGCATATGGTAAGGATTTGGATATTAATTATACTATGAGTGATTTACTTCGTGATGTAGCTTTAACTAATATTCCTAGAGTTAGATTTGTAACAAGTCATCCATGGGATTTTAATGATTCAATGATTAAGGTTATTAGTGAATATGATAATATTATGCCTTATATTCATTTACCATTACAATCTGGTAGTGATAGAATACTTAAGTTAATGGGAAGACGTTATAATAAAAAAGATTATTTAGAGTTATTTGATAAATTAAAGAAAAGTATTCCTAATGTTTCTATTACTACGGATATTATAGTTGGTTTTCCAGGAGAGACAGAAGAAGATTTTAAGGAAACACTAGATGTTGTTAATACGTGCAAATATGATTCGGCTTATACATTTATATTTTCTCCTAGGATTGGTACTCCAGCAGAAAAAATGAAAGATGATGTTACACTTGAAGAAAAAAATAAAAGATTACATATTTTAAATGAAATTGTAAATAAATATGCACTTGAAGCAAATAAAAAATATTTAGGTAAAGTTGTTCCAGTTTTAATTGAAGGAAATAGTGAAAAAGGTGATATGCTTATGGGATATACTGATACTATGAAATTAGTTAATGTAATAGGAGATAAAAAGTATATTGGGCATATTGTTGATGTAGAAATTATTGATGTTAAGACTTGGAGTATGGATGGAAAAATTAAAAACTAATTAAAATATAGTGAAATTAATTTAAAAATGTGATATAGTATTATTATAGGTGTTCTAGGAGGATAATTATGAGAGTTAAGAATAAAGCTGCTTATATTTTATTAATTTTGTTTATTTTGTTATCTGTTTTTGTTGTATATAAGAAGTTTTCAAGTGATAAATCGCAGAGAATATATAAGGAAGCAATTAATAATCTATCTAATATAAAAAGTTATTCTTTTTCTCAAATTGTAAGTGTTTCTTATGATAATTTAGATGAAAAATTAAAAAGTGAAGTTGTTGGTAAAGTTGATGAAGTAGAATTAAAATATAATTATGTATTTGATAAATTAGAAATTTATGGTAATGTTATTAATAATAAAAATTATGTTTATTCAAAACAAGATAATTCTTGGGTATCAATGAAATCAGATAATAAATTTTTTTCTGTTAGAAAATTAGGATTATTCTTATCTGAGAAAAAGAATATAAGAGAAGTTAGTTCTGAGATTAGATCTTTGAGTAAATTTAGAATAAAATCTAATTATAAGTTATTAAAAAAATATGTTTTTCCTGAAATATTAAATATTATAAATCAATTAGATATTATTGATAATAGTTCTAATTTAATAATTTATGTTTATGTGGATGAAGATAAAAATATTAGAAAAATATCATTTGATTTGAAAGATTATTTAAAGAATTCTAAATCACCTGAAAATAAAGTTAAAAGCGTTATTGTTGATTTAAATATTGATGATATTAATAATGTTTCTCAAATATTTCCTGAAGATTTATCTAATTTAGATGTTAATTATGATAAGATTAATGCTGTTGGTGATTCTTATACTGAGGAACAAATTATGTATGATATAATCTTATCTGCAACTGTTTATTGTAAACCTGATACAATTGATTTTTCAAGATATAAAAAAGAATTAAATGATTATTTGCAATTAGATGAATATAATTTAAGTTCTATAACTGAAGGAATAGTTAAAGTTGATAGTGATTGTAATGTAGTTGTGAAAAAAGATTTTATAATTAATGGAAAAAAATGTACATATAATGAAAATAGCTATGAAAGTTGTAAATAATTTCATAGTTTTTTTAACTTTTTATATTTAATTGCATAAATTAAATTGAGGAGTGATAATATGCCATTATATAAAGAGATTGTTACTAAAGCTGTTATTGGAAAGGGTAAAAAATATTTTAAGGATACTCATGATATAGAAGTTTCCTTTGAACCTTCTACTATATTAGGTTGTTGGGTTATTAATCATAAATTTAAAGGATATAAATCTAATGATAAAATAGGTGTTAATGGTACATATGATGTAAATATTTGGTATTCTTATGATAATGATTCTAAGACTACTGTTGTAAATAAATCAATTGATTATAATGAATTTTTAAATGTAAAGTTACGTGATGAGGCTAATTTTAATAATGATACGGATATAATTATAAGACCTTTAAAACAGCCAACTTGTAAAGAAGTACATGCTGATTCTAAAAAAATAATTTTTGATATTGAGAAAGAGTTGGGGGCAGAAATTGTAGGGGATACAAAAGTTAAGATTGCTATAGAGAATGATGAAGATCCATGGGATGATTTAAATGAAGAAGTTGATGATAAAACTTTAAATGAAATTGATAATAATATAAATGAAGAGTATATCAAATAATATACTTTTTTTAAATGAAAAAAATCCTTAATTCATAAGGATTTGATATCTTTTTGGTGACCTGTATGGGATTCGGACCCATGAATGTAACCTTGAGAGGGTTATGTGTTAAACCACTTCACCAACAGGCCAAAAATAACCATATTCATTGTAACATATCTATTTTTTTTTTTCAATAATATTTATTTATAATTATTTAATTATATGATAAAATATTTTTAGAAGTGGTGAATATGGAAAATTTATATGATTATATAAATAAATATGGAAGTTATAGTTTTGAAGAGAAAGAATTTAATGATATTGATAATTTGGTATTTTCTTCATTAATATATTTGAATTTTTTAAAAGAAGATATTAATGGTAAACATTGCTTAAGTGAAATAGGTAGCAATTATTTAAAAGATAAAACAAAATTAAATAAAAATGAATTATTATTAAAAGAGGTTATTAATTATACAAGATATAAAAATATTATTTTATCTGATTATGTATATAAAAGAGATAAAGATATGCAATTTGGAGTTGTTACTTTTAAAATATCTAAAAAACTAATATATATTTGTTTTGAAGGAACTGATAAGCATATTAGTAGTTTTAAGGAAGATGCAAATCTGGCTTGTTTTTTTCCTGTTCCATCACAGGTTGAAGCTATTAATTATGTAAATAAACATGTAACCTTATTTGGACCTTCTGTTATTATTGGTGGACATTCTAAAGGTGGTAATTTAGCTTTAGTATCAGGTATGTATATAAAGAAGTATAAACAATTTAAGATAAAAAAAATATATAGTAATGATGGACCAGGTTTAAGAAAATGCGAATTTGAATCAGTTGAATATCAAAATATAAAAGATAAATATATTCATATTGTGCCTAATGATAGTATTGTTGGTATGATGCTTAGATCAGATAGATATTATGTTATTAAAAGTAATAAAAAAGGTATAAAAGCTCATTCAATGATTAATTGGTGTATAGAAGATGATAATTTAGTTAGTGATAAATTATCTAATATGAGTAAGAAATTATCTAATAATTTATTAAATTGGTTAGATCATCATAATGATGATGAGAGAAAAAAAATAGTAGATAGGGTTTTTAAAATATTAGAAGAGGAATTAAATGATAATGATAAAAATAAAATAAAAAAAGTAATAGATATTATATTAAAAATTAAAAACATTGATGATGATACAAAAATATTAATTAAAGATTTATTAATAAATATTATAGATATTAAAGGAGATAAAGATGAAAAAAGTAATTGAAGTTAAAAATTTAACAAAAGAATATAAAAAGTTAAAAGCAGTTGATGATTTATCATTTGATGTATATAAAGGTGAAATACTTGGTTTACTTGGGCCAAATGGATCAGGAAAATCAACTACGATTAATTGTTTGCTTTCACTTCTTAATTTTAGTAATGGAAGTATAAAAATATTTGATTGTGATATGAAACCTGATGCATATGATTTAAAAAGAAAAATTGGTGTTGTGTTTCAAGATGTATCTGTATTTAATGAGTTAAATGTAATTGATAATATTGATTACTTTTGTGGATTATATATTAAAGATAAAATAACTAGAAAAAAATATGTGGATGAAGCAATTGAGTTAGTTGGACTAACTGATTTTAAAAAGTTTTATCCTAAACAATTATCAGGTGGACTTTTAAGACGTTTAAATATTGCATGTGGAATTGCCCATAAACCAGAAATTATATTTTTAGATGAACCAACTGTTGCGGTTGATCCTCAAAGTAGAAATAATATACTTGATGGTATTAAGAAACTTAGAGATAATGGAGCTACTATTCTTTATACTACACATTATATGGAAGAAGTCGAAATATTATGTGATAGGGTTATTATACTAGATAAGGGGAAAATACTTGCTAGTGGGACTACGGATGAACTTAAAAAGATGGCTAGTACTTCTGAGAAAGTATCTGTTGAGGTAAATGATTTAGATAATAAAAAAATTGATAAAATAAAAACACTTAAAAATGTTGATGAAGTTACATATAAAGATGGTATTTTATTAATCAATTATAAAAAAGGCAAAAATAATTTGGTTGATATTATTGAGTTTTTAAAACAAGAAAATATTAATTATAATAAAATATATTCTGAAAGACCTACTTTGAATGATGTATTTTTAGAGTTAACAGGAAAGGAACTTAGAGACTAATGTTTATTCATAATTTTAAATATACATTTAAAACATTATTAAAAAATAAAGCATTAATATTTTGGTCTTTTGCCTTTCCAATAATATTAGGTACTTTATTTAATATGGCTTTTTCTAATATATCTAATACTGAAAAATTAGATGTTATTGATATAGCTATAGTTAATAATGAAGAATTTAAAATTAATACTATGTATGTTGATACTTTTAAAAGTTTATCTGATAAGGATAATAATGATCAATTATTTAATACTAAATATGTAAGTATTAAAAAAGCTAAAAAATTACTTGAAGATGATAAAATAGATGGTTATATGGTTATTAAAGATAATAAACCTAATTTAGTATTTAATAAAAATGGTATTAATCAAACAATACTAAAATATGTAGTTGAAGAAATACAAAGTAATAAAATAATTATTAATAATTTAACTAATATAGAAATAGAAAATCAAATTAATAATGGTAACTATAATATAGATTATAATGAGATATCTAAAAATGTAATAAATAAAATAAATAGTGATGTAAATATTATTGATAAATCAAATAAGAATACTGATTTTATGATGATAGAATTTTATACTTTAATAGCTATGACATGTTTATATGGTGGGATGATTAGTATGACAGCTATTAACCAAAATTTAGCTAATATATCTAATAGGGGTAAGAGAATAGAAGTAGCTCCTACTAAGAAGAGTACTATAATACTTAGTAGTTTATGTTCTAGTTATTTAATTCAATTAATGGGTTTATTACTTTTATTTATTTATACTATTTTTGTATTAAATGTTTGCTATGGTAATAATTTATTACTAATAATATTACTTTCTTTGGTAGGTTCTTTAACTGGTTTATCTTTAGGATTAAGTGTAGGTGTATTAACTAAAAAGGGTGAAGGAACTAAAATAGGTATACTACTTGCTATTACTATGATTGGAAGTTTTTTATCAGGTATGATGGGGGTTACTTTAAAGTATATTATTGATAAAAATATTCCAATACTTAATAAAATAAATCCTGCTAGTATGATTACAGATGGTTTTTATTCCTTATATTATTATAGTAATTTAGATAGATATTATTTTAATATTGTTAGTTTATTAATAGTATCTAGTATATTAATAATATTATCAGTAATAAAATTAAGGAGGAATAAATATGACAGTATTTAAAACATTTTTTAAGATATTAAATAAAAATAAATTTATTGTTATTCTTTATACTGTTATATTACTTGTATTTGGTGGATTTAATATGCAAACTAGTGAGAGAAGTTTAAGCTTTAAACCTAGTAAACCTAATATAACAATAGTTAATAATGATGAAGATGAAGGTATTACTAAAAGTTTTATTAATTATATTAAAGATAATAGTGATATTCCTGATATAAAGTTAGATAATGAATCTTTAGATGATGCTTTATTTTATGAAGATACTAGTTATATAGTATTTATACCTAAGAATTATCATACTGATTTTATAAATGGTAAGAATCCTTTTATTACTATTAAAAAATCAAATAATTATAATGCTTTTTATGCCGATATGATTGTTAAAAGATATCTAAGTATTGCGAATAGTTATGTAGGTAGTATTAATAATGAAGATGAGTTAATTAAATTAATAGATGATACAATAGATACAGATGTTAAAATAGAAATAACATCTAAAATAGATAGTACTAATATAGATAAAGCAAGTTTTTATTTTAATTTTGAAAGTTACAGCATTTTAGCCTGTTTAATATATGTAATATGTTTAATATTATCAATATTTAATAATCAAAATATACATAAAAGAACTATTATAAGTAGTACTAATTATAAAAAGAATAATCGAATATTATTATTATCTAATTTGCTTTATGCATTTATTTTATGGCTATTTTATTTAATCGCTAGTATAGTTTTATTAGGTAATATTATATTTACTACTTACGGGGTAGTATTTTCCATTAATTCTTTATTATTTACAATATGTGCTACTAGTATTGCTTTCTTTATAGGAAGTATAGTTACTAATAAAAATGCAATAAGTGGGATTGTTAATGTAGTAGCACTTGGTTCTAGTTTTTTGTGTGGTGCCTTTGTACCAACTGAATATTTACCTGATAGTGTTATTAGTATTGCTCATATATTACCAACTTATTATTATGTAAATACTAATGATAGAATAAAAGATATTGAAGTATTTAATATGGATAATTTAAAACCAATAATAATTAATATGATTATAATTATAATATTTATAATTGTATTTATTATATTTACAAATTTAATGTCAAAGATAAAAAGAAAAATAGGATAATAGAATTGAAAAAATAATTAATATATTATATAATTGTTACAATGGAGGTGAAATAAATGAAGAAGAAAATATTATTTTGTTTATTTGCATTAATTGCTCTTGTTACTTTTGTTGGATGTGATAAAGATAGTGATAGTAATTCTATTGTGGGATCTTGGAAATATGAGAGTGGGGACTATACTTATAAATTTAATGCAGATAAAACAGGTAGTTATACTGCTTATCAAACTGAAATGGAATTTACTTATGAAGATAATGGTAAAGAAGTTTCTATTTTATATAATGGTAATACTGATGCTAGTACATATGAATATAAAATAGAAGGTAAAAAACTTATTATCAAAGATAGTATAGGTAATGATGTTGTTTATATTAGAAAATAAAAGAGTGTAATTTTGCAAATTGCATTCTTTTTGATATAATATTAATGGAGTTGGTTTTCGTGAAGAAGAAGATGCTTACATATATTAATAATGATATTAAATTTGATAAAATGACATTTATAAGTATTATATGTTTAATAATTGTAATAGCTGGTATATTTGGATTTTTATATGAATTTTTCTTTTATTATTTAAATAGTGGTATGAAAACATTCTACTATAGAGGTGGTAATTTCTTACCATGGATTAATATATATGCAATAGGATCGTTACTTATATTTTTTATTACATATAAAAGAAGAAAAAATCCATTTAAAGTATTTATGCTTAGTATGGTTATATGTGGAGTTTTAGAATATATTGCTGGTTGGGGAATTTATAATTTTTCTAATGGAGCTCGTTATTGGGATTATAATACTGAAATACTGAATTTTGGTAATTTAGATGGATATATATGTTTTAGAAGTGTATTTTTCTTTGGACTATCTAGTTTATTATTAATATATGGAATAGTTCCATTTTGCTTCTTTGTAGCAAAAAAAATGAACAAGAAAGTTTTTATAGTTATAAGTGTAGCTTTATGTTTATTAATACTTGCAGATGAACTTTATAATTTATCTATTGCGAGAATGCTTGATTTACCTAGAGCTAGTGATATTTATAAACAATTAGGTTTTAATTATATGGAATTTTAGATCAATTGATCTGTTAGTGTCAAGAAGTTTCGGATAAATAATTATATTTTATCCAGTTATATGAATTGAATTGCGTTAATCGTAGTTCTTTTTTTGTCAATGGTGAAACGTAGTTGAGTTCATCTTGACCATTGACAAATAGATTAATTATAATTAGTTAGGCTTAAGTACATACTTGTACTTAAGCTTATAATCCTCTTATT
>CACYFN010000034.1 GCA_902773675.1 uncultured Erysipelotrichaceae bacterium
GTAATGTTTAACTTAAAAGGACCAGAAGTAAGATGTGGCAAATTTAATAATGGAGAAACATTTTTACGTCTTGGTGATAAAGTAAAAATATATATGGAAGAAATAACAGGCGATAGTACTAAATTTTCGGTATCATATCCAGAATTAATTAAAGATGTATATCATAATACAGTAATTAATATTAAAAATGGTAATGTTAGTTTAATGGTAATAGATAAAAACACAGATTCATTAGGTAATTTCTTACTTTGTGAAGTAACTAATGAAGGAATAGTAAGAGATAATCAAACAATGATAATACCAGGTATTAAATTAAATATTCCTTACCTTAGTAGAAAAGATAAAAACGATATCATATTAGCAGATAAACTAGATGCAGATTTTATTGCTTTAGAATGCGTTGATAGCGAAGAAAATATTCAAGAAGTAAATGATGTATTACTAGAACTTAAAAATGATCATATTAATATAATATGTAAAGTAGAATCAACTACAGGAATAAAAAATATTGATAAAATAATTAAACATGCTGATGGAATAATTATTGATAGAGGTAGTATAGGTACATATTCTAATATGATGGATGTACCAAAAATTCAAAAAGAGATAATAAGTAAATGTCATGAAGCAGGAATAGTTAGTATAATTGCAACCGAATTATTATCTAGTATGGAAAGTTCTAGTATACCAACACGTGCAGAAATTAATGATATTGCTAACTCAGTATTAGATGGCACAGATGCAGTAATGTTATGTGGTGAAACTACAATTGGTAGATACCCAATTGAATCATTGATCATGTTAATAAAAATATTAAAAGCTGCTGAAGCTGATATAAATCATGAAGAATTTATGAATAAAGCAGTAGAAACAGAATCAACTGATGTAACCGGAATAATATCTCATAGTGTAGTTGATGCTGCACATAGATTAAAATGTCAGTGTATAGTCGCACCAACAATGTCCGGATATACTGCCCGTAAAATGAGTAGATATCGTCCAAGTTGTCCAGTTGTTGCGCTTACACCAAATTATAAAGTAACCAAGTCGTTGCAACTTCATTATGGAATAAAAGCTATTCTAATAGAAAACTTTAATTCATTAGATAAAATATTTGAAACATCAAAAGTAATAGTTTCCGAATTATTAAATCTTCAAAAAGGAGATAAATTTGTAATAACTGGTGGATATCCATTTAAAGATATCAAATATACTAATTTTATGAGAGTAGATGAAATATAGAATAAAAGGGTGATACAATGTATAATTTAGGTAATCAATTTAAATTTAATTTAGAAAAAGCAATTCCCAATCCAGAATGCGTTTTTAAAGGAAATAAATATAGAATAACTGTACTTACTTCTAGCCTAATTCGCCTAGAATATAGTAATGAAGGAAAATTTAATGATTTACCTACACTAAACGTTTGGTATCGAAATTTTAAAAAGCCAGAATTCAAAGTGACAGAAGATGATAAATTACTTAATATAGAAACAGAATATTTTAATTTAATATATAATAAAGAAAAAAATTTTTATGGAGGAAAAATAAATCCTGCAAGTAACCTGAAAGTAACATCACTTTTAACTAATAAAACATGGTATTATACATTTCCTGAAGTTCGTAATTATGATGTAGATATTTATTCTATAGAAGATAATAAAGATGTAAAAACAAAAAGTCTATTCTCTTTATATGGATTTGTAACCATTGATGATTCTAAAACAGATTTTTTTGATTCCTATGGATGCTTAGAAAAAAATGATTATGAACATATAGATATTTACCTTTTTATGTATGGTAATAAATTTTTCACTTGCCTAAAAGATTACTATAAAATAACTGGAAGACCCTCCTTATTACCAAGATATGCATTTGGAAACTGGTGGAGTAGAAATTTAACTTATAATGATGAATTAATAAAAGAAGTAATAGATGGATTTAAAGAACATGATATACCATTATCTGTTATTATGTTAAATAATTCTTGGTCAAGAAGAGATGAAAATGGTAATCATAGTTTTAGCTTTAATAAAGAACTATTTAAAGATCCAGTCGAAACAATAAAAAATATACATGCTGCCAATATTCATCTAGGATTATCAATTAATCCAATGAATGGCTTTAACAAAGTAGAAGATAATTATAATTATTTCAAACAATATCTTCCACCAAATGATAAAGGAGAAATACCATTTAATGTCTATAATAATAAAAATATCGATGCATACTTAAAATTAGCTATTCACCCATTAGATAATATAGGAGTTGACTTTTATAATATAGACTATTTTGATCCTAATAATTTAAAAGATTTAATGCTTCTTAAACATTATAATATGATAGATATGAGAAGAAATAAAAGACCACTTATATATGGCTATAATGCTAATATTGCAGCTCATAGATATTCCGTATTATATTATGGAAAATCAACAGTCACTTGGGAATCACTAGCTAAAATATGTAAAATAAATTGTACATCAGCTAATTTAGGAATCAGTTATTATAGTCATGACATAGGTGGGTATTATAAAGGAATAGAAGATACAGAACTATTTACACGATTTGTTCAACTAGGAGTATTCTGTCCTATTCTAAAATTAAGTAGTGATGATGGAAAATATTATAAAAGATTCCCTTGGAAATGGGGTATAAAGACATATCAAATAGCTAAAGATTACCTAAACTTTAGACACAGGTTAATACCTTACCTATATTCCGAAAACTATCGTTATCATAAGTTAGGTATTCCATTTATTCAACCACTTTTCTATCAATATCCTGATTTTTACTTTGATGAATTATATTCAACTGAATACTATTTTGGAAGTCAATTATTTATAAGTCCAATAATTAAACATAAAGATTATATAATGAATCGTACCATCCATAAATTCTTCATTCCTGAAGGAACATGGTATGATTTTGTAACCGGGAAAAAATTCCCAGGTGGTAGAAAATATGTATCATTCTTTAGAGATGAAGACTATCCAGTATTTGCAAAAGCTGGTGCAATCATACCACTATCTATGAATACAGATAATAATAACACAGATGTACCAAAAGACTTAGAAATACAAATCTTTCCCGGAAGGAGTAATGTATACAATCTATATGAAGATGATGGAATTAGCTTAGAATATAAACAAGGAAAATATTTAGTCACCAATATTGAATATAACTACATGCCAAATAACTATACTGTAATAATTAGACCTGTAGATGGTACCAAAGGAGTAATACCAGAAAGGCGAAATTATAAAATTAATTTTCGAAATACCAAAAAATCTGATAATGTAATAACCTATTTAAATAATACCAAAGTAGAAAATAATACATATGTAGATAAAAATGATTTTATTGTTGAAATAAAAGATGTATCAACACTAGAACAATTAACTATCAATTGTAAAGGTAAAGATATAGAAATAGATGCTTTAAGAATAATTAATGAAGATATTGAAGAAATTCTAAGTTATTTACCAATTCATACCGAAGTAAAAGAAGTAATAGATAGAATAATATTTAATCCAAGTACTTCAATAAAACAAAAAAGAATTCAAATAAGAAGAATAAGTAATAAAAAATTAGATAGAAAATATGTTGAATTATTCCTAAAACTACTTGAATATATTTCACAAGTGTAATATAATACTATAAGTGCGTTGATGAAGAGCAGTAATAATAAATTATTATCTAGAAAGAAAGTGGCAGATGAAAACTTTTTAATAATTATTATGAACTTACTTTGGAGCTTCTTAAGTAATTAAGACGTTTAATATGCGTTAAATATTAAAGATAATAATCGTATTATGAAAAAGGGTGGTACCACGAATATTTCGTCCCTTTATTTATAATACGATTTTGTGTATTAAGGAGGTAATATGAAACAAATAATAATATTTGTAACTATTTTTATAGTAGTATATTTATTCTACTTAATTTTTGTAATAAGTAGAAAAAAAAGCCTAAATAAATGGAAAAATGGTCGAGAATTAACATTACTTAAATATAGGTATAAATTAAATTATGATAAAATAAATCTAAAATCACTAGGACAAGTAATAAGCCTGTCAAATGCCTTTATAATGGCATCAGTAGTAACACTAATAAGTATTTTTAATAATTTTTTCATTCAAATGTTAGTTGGATTTATAACACTTATACCATTAATATTAATATTTTATCACTTAATAGGAACACATTATAGTAAGAAATCAAGGAGGGTTAAATAATGTATAATTTTAAAAGTATTGAAAAAAAATGGCAAAAATATTGGGAGGAAAATAATACCTTTAAAACAGATGTATGGGATTTTTCCAAACCAAAATATTATGCACTTGATATGTTTCCATATCCATCAGGAGTAGGACTACATGCCGGTCATGTTGAAGGATATACCGCAACAGATATCATATCACGTATGAAAAGAATGCAAGGATATAATGTCCTTCATCCAATGGGATATGATTCATTTGGATTACCAGCTGAACAATACGCCATAAAAACTGGTAATCATCCAAATGGCTTTACCGAAAAAAATATTGACTATTTTACAAATCAATTAAAACATCTTGGATTTGATTATGATTGGAGTAAAGAAGTAAGAACAAGTGATCCAAAATTCTATAAATGGACTCAGTGGATATTTAAAAAACTATATGAAGATGGCTATGCCAAATATATTGATATGCCAGTAAATTGGTGCGAAGAATTAGGAACAGTACTATCTAACGATGAAGTAATAGATGGAAAAAGTGAAAGAGGAGGATTCCCAGTAGTACGTAAAAATATGAAACAATGGGTAATCGATCAAACCGCTTTTGTCGAAAGATTACTAGAAAACATGGATTTATTAGATTGGCCAGAATCAACCAAAGAAATGCAAAAAAACTGGATAGGAAAATCAACAGGAGTTGAAGTAGATTTCAATATAGTAGGTGGAGGTAAATTTTCAATATTTACAACTTGTATAGAAACAATCTATGGAATTACATTTATGGTACTAGCTCCAGAGAATCCATTAGTAGATGAACTAAAAGATAGAATTAAAAACTTTACTGAAGTAGAAGAATATAGACGCCTTGCAGCATCTAAATCAGACTTAGAAAGAACAGAATTAAATAAAGAAAAAACTGGCGTTAAACTAGAAGGAATACTAGCTATCAATCCCGTAAATGGTAAAGAAGTACCAGTCTTCTTAGGAGATTTTGTACTTGCAAGCTATGGAACAGGAGCAGTAATGGCAGTACCAAGCCATGACCAACGTGACTTTGAATATGCAACTACATATAATATACCAATGATTCAAGTAATAGAAGGTGCTGATGTAAGTAAACAAGCATTTGAAAAACAAGATTATCTAAATAAAGGATGTAAACTAATAAATAGTGAAGAATTTACAGGACTTACAGTAGAAGAAGCCAAAGAAGCAATAACAAAAAAATTAGTAGATATGGGTGTAGGAAGAAAAAAAATAAACTATAAAATAAGAGAATGGATATTTGCTCGGCAAAGATATTGGGGAGAACCAATGCCAGTAGTATATCTAGAAGATGGATCTATTCATATTTTAGATGATGATGAATTACCACTTATATTACCAGAACTAGAAGATTACAAAGGACATAACGGATTATCACCACTAGAAAATGCTAAAGACTGGGTAAAATATGACCATAATGGAATAAAAGGAAAAAGAGAAACATCAACAATGCCAGGATCAGCCGGATCAAGTTGGTATTACCTAAGATATATAGATGCCCATAATGATGAAGAATTTGCAAACCAAGAATTATTAAAACATTGGATGCCAGTAGACTTATATGTAGGTGGACCAGAACATGCTGTAGGACACCTAATGTATTCAAGAATATGGAATAATTATCTATATGATAAAGGATTATCTCCTGTTAAAGAACCATTTAAAAAACTAGTTCACCAAGGAATGATTCTAGGTTCAAATGGTATTAAAATGGGAAAACGTTATCCAGAATATGCCATAGATCCATTAGATATAGTTGAAAAATATGGAGCAGATACCCTAAGACTATATGAAATGTTTATGGGACCACTTGAAGCATCAAAACCATGGAGTAACGAAGGAGTAGAAGGAGCAAGCAGATTCTTAGATCGAATATATAGACTATATGAATCAGGAAAAATTACTGAAAACAATAACAAAAACTTAGAAAAAGTATATAATCAAACAGTAAAAAAAGTAACAAATGACTTTGAAACACTTAACTTTAATACTGCCATAAGTCAAATGATGATATTCATAAATGCCGTATACAAAGAAGAAGAATTTCCTAAAGAATTTGCAGAAGGATTCGTAAAACTATTAAATCCAATTGCCCCACATATAACAGAAGAACTATGGAGTATGTTAGGACATAATAATACAATAGCCTTTGAATCATGGCCTACATATGATGATAATAAACTAGTTGATGAAGAATATACCATGGTAGTCCAAGTAAATGGTAAAGTAAGGGGAAAAATAATAGTTAATAGTAATACCTCTGAAGAAGAAATGAAAGAACTAGCTAAAACAATAGAAAATGTCCAAAAATATATAGAAGATAAAGAAATAGTAAAAATAATTACCATTCCTAAAAAACTAGTTAATATTGTAATTAAATAGACTTTAATAGTCTATTTTTTTGTAAAGTTTTATAAATTAATAATAATATTATAATATAAATATAGACATTTTAAATCATTGTTATATAATAATATTGTAGTAGGTGATAATTTGAAAAAAAATAGATTACTTATTAAATTAATTAACTTAATAGTTAAATTTAGATATATATTCTTAATAATAATTATTATTTTAACTATATTATCAGGACTTAATAATAAAACAAATAATATATTAGATAATAAAAAAACTAATGAAATAAATAAAATAGAAATACTTATAGAAAACATTAATAATGAAGATACCATTAATATAGAAAATAATATAAATAATTTAGATTATGTAAAAAATATAATAACAGATTATAAAGATAATAATGCATTATTAATATTATATATAGATAAAACTAATACTATAAAAAAAGATATAAATAATATTATTCTTAATTATAATTATATTTTATATGATAATAATCATATTGTAAAAGATAATAATAATTATTATATTATTATTTCCATAATAATAGTTATATTACTTATATTATTACTAACTACTCAATCATATTTTGATATATTATTAGGACTATTTATATCTATAATATCAATAATACTCAATATAGGAATAAATATTAATAATACCAATTTATTATTAGTAATAATTGAGTTATCTATATTATTATATTATTACCTAATATTTATGAATTATTATCATAAAGAAATAGATGATTCAAAAAGTAAAATAAACGCCTTAAAAAAGACATTATCAATTATATTACCTAAAATGATATCAAATAGTATTATAATGATATTACCCATAATACCAATATATTTAATAAAATTAAATATTAGAAATATAAATAATATAATAATTACAATGATAATATATAATATAATTGTAATAGTATTTTTACTTCCTAGTTTATTAACAATATTCAATAATATTATTTTAAAATTAAGACATAGAAATATACTTATTGATAAAAGTAAATTAATAAATATAATTATAAATGGAAGAAAGATAATAATAACCATATTTTTTTTAATATCTATAGTATCATTATTTATAATACCAAAATATAATTATATTTATAATGAAAAATCTATTAATAATAATATAGAAACATTAAATAAAATAAATAATGTAAGTATTATAATTAAAAATGATAATAAAGATTATAATAAACAACTAGAAATAGCTAATAAATTACTTCATGATAAAAAAATATTATCCGTAACTAATATTGGTAATATTAAATTAGAAGATAATCTATATCTAGGAAGTAATATTAATTATCATGATTTTTCAAATTATTTCAATACTGATATTGATACAAGCAAAAGTATATATCAGATGTATGCAGAAGAATCTGATGAATTAATCAAACTAAATGATATAGATAATTATGAAATACCTATTACTAATTTGATAGAATTTCTCTATAATAAAGATATAAATGAATTAACAAATAATAAAGTAAATACATATTATAAAATATTAGATAATTATAAAGAATTATTAGAAAATAATAATAATTCAAAATTTATAATAGAATATTATGGAGATATAGAATCAAAAGATACATATAAACTACTAGATACCATTAAAGATGATATAAATAAAACATATGATAATATATCATTACAAGGAGAAAGTATAAATACAAAAAATATAAAAGAATTATTTAATCAAAACAAATTTAAAATAAATATAATAATAATTATAATAATTTTATTATTGTTATTATTTATAACAAAATCAATAGGTTTATCTATATTATTAACTACTATTATAGAAAGTAATATAATAATAAATTTTTCATTAATAACTTTAATAAATAATAGTATTTTTTACATAAGTTATATAATAATAAAAATATTAGAAATAATATTCATGATTAATAATTTAGTAAATATATCTAATAAATATTTAAATCTTAGAAAAAAATATACTAAAAAAACATCATTAATAAAAATATTAAATGAAACATATTCACCAATATTATTTAGTATAATACCTATAATATTATTAAATATTGTATTAATGATTACTCTTAATAATAATGTATTATTAATTACAAGTCTCTATATAGTAATAGGATTCATTATATCATTAATAATATTAATACTAGTTATTCCATCAATATTATATACTTATGATAAATCTATATTAAATACAAAAATAAAGAAATAAAATACGTAAAAAGTATTTTATTTTTTCTAAATAAATGTTATAATCTGTAAAAAAAAAGGAGGAAATATATGAAAAATAAGAAAATTATAATATGTATAATAGTATTTTTAGTATTAATATTAGGAGTATTATTAATATTTAAAGGTAAAGATAATTCAAGTAAAACAAATAATATTAATAATAGTAAAAAAAATAATAGTATCAATAGTAATGAAAAACAACAAAATATTAATCCAAATATATTCACAATTGTAACAAAATCAGAAAACAAAATATATGCATTAACTTTAGATGGGGAAGAAATAGAACTATTTGATATATCTGAATATAATGGTGGTTCTATATATACATATATTAATGGGAAATTATATTTATACCTAAATAAATATACAGATAAAAACACTAATAAAAGTATTTTAGGATATATTGATTTAACAAAAGAAGATTATGAGTTTACAAAATTAACGGATTTAGAAATAAAAGGAACACCAAGTTCAATTGCTGTAGCTGATAACAAAATATATTTTACTTCATCAGTATATGATGGAATATATAGATATAATATTGATACTAAATATTTATCCAATGCCAATAATATTGAATTTAAAGAAGGCCAAATACCAGATTTATATACAATATCAGATGAATTAATAGGATATGCAGTATCATCTACAACTAATGAATCACCATCAATTGGAATAATAAATGCTAAATCTAAAACTAAAAAAGAAATATCCAATAATGCCAGCTTTGAATATGTATATAATGGAAATATAATATATACTCAATATGAAAAAAATGATTATTCAAAATGGACTTATTACGAATATAATATAAACGATAAAAGTAGTAAACAAATAAGTGATTTAACAACATCTTCACAAAGCATTTATGAATCATATATAGTACCAGTAGATAACTATTATATTTATGTAAATAAAAATACATTATATAAATATGATAATAATACAAATGAAAAAATATTAGAATTTAAAGAATCAATTGATAATATAAATTTAATTTCCAAAAATAAAATAAATATAGTATATGGTAATATCAGAAATAATAACTTTAAATATCAAACATTAGATTTAGATAATCTAAAATTAAATGATGCAGAAAATAAAAATACATATTTACAAGTAATATATATAAAATAAGATGATTATTAATCATCTTATTTTTAATAAAAAAACATACGAAAGTATGTTTTAAAAATCATAATGGTGTCCTCTTAGGGATTCGAACCCTAGACCCACTGATTAAGAGTCAGTTGCTCTACCAACTGAGCTAAGAAGACATCAACAAACAAATTATAGCACGTTTTCTATCATTATTCAAGTAAAATAATAAAAATATGTCAATAATTTAGGAAAATGTCTCAAAAACTTTTAAACATTAACGGGAAAAATATTCTCGTTTTTGTTTGTAATTTTATAACATATTCAATTTAAGTCAATGACAAGTTCAAATATTCATGCTTCGCATCATTGACTTAAAATTTCATATGTTATGTTTGAAATTTAACAAACGAGAATATCAAACTTAAGCATATTGATGCTGATTATGACTTTTCTCAATTTGTTTGAGGAATGATTTTAATTTCCATGGATGGGACATTGGTGGAATATATTTTTTCTTTTCCTTAACTTCAACAACTTCATCAAAATTTTTAGAAAATCTTTCATTTCTTGATAATTCTTTTAATTCTAAAACCTGTTCATCAATTGTAACTAATAAATTGCCATTAAATGCTTTAATCACTAAACAATCAGTTTTAGTCATAAAGCACTTTAATTCATTATTTAAATATGGTTGATAGTATTTACCATAATATTTAATAGAATTACCATTATCAATTTTTCTAGGAGTTAAAATAGCCAGTGTATAATTGATTTTTTCTTCACTAGGAGAATCTTCAAATACAGATTTAAATTTTTTATAATCTAAAGCAAATTTACTATTAAATTTAGGCACAAAGACTTCAATTAAATATTTATTTGCTTCTTCAATAGTAGTAATATTATTTAATCTAAGTTCTTGAACTAATCTGCCTTGAAAAGTACCATTATCTCTTTCGATAAGACCTTTAGCTTGAGATACAGAAGTGGTTTCTAAATCAACGCCTAATTGTTTACAAGCATAACCATATTGAGTTAATACATCTTTATCAGATGTTCTCTTATCAGGATTTAAAGACATATAATTAAATACAGTACGATTATCAGTAACAAATTTATAAGGAATTCCATAATTAGTTAATATTTGATAAAAAACATGATAATAGCCATTTAAAGTTTCTTGTTTATCAAACCAAGCACCAACTATAGTATTAGTTGCTTTATCTGCTGCAAGATGAAGACAACATTTTTTATCACCAAACCATAAGTGAATAGATCCATCTTGTTCAATAATTTCCCCAAAATATTTAGGTTTCTCTTGCCTTGGATGAGAGTCTTCTAAAGCTATTTCATGATTGATAATTTCATTAATTTGTTCATCTGACATAGCTAAATTAATTTCCTTTTCTTTAAGTAATTTTTGTTTTGCAAAATCTCGTTTAGTTTTCTTTCTAGCTTTAGGAGATAATATATCATTTTTAGTTAAAGTTTTATAAATAAAATCATAAGAAACTTTAATATTTTCTTTATCTTCTAAATATTCTTTAAAATGATTGAAGTTAAAATCATAGTATTTATTTTTATAAAGTAGTATAATATCTTCAGAGATTGACTTATCTAATGCATTTACGGGTGTTCTGGAACAATTACCATGTAAAAATGCAGATTTGCCTTTCTCTTTATATTTTATAATAAGACGATCAACTTGTCTTCTAGATATATTTAATTGTAGAGCAATTCTATTTTTATTACCACCATGATCTACATATTCTTTAATTTTTTCATATTTTTGTTTTTCTTTCATATTTAATTCTACCTTTCTCATTCATTCCACCTCAGTGGAATATTATATAGTGTTGAGACATTTTCGCAAGTTAATACTTAAGACATTATCACAAATTAATCATACATTATTCAAGTAAAATAATAAAAATATTTACTTTTTAATTTGAATATATTATAATTAATTAGAGGTAGTAACATGAAAAATAAAAAAAAGTTAATAATTTTAATTAGTGCATCTTTAATACCAGTACTAATAGTAATAATATATTTACTATATAAAGAAATAACAAATCCAGGTTATTTTGCAAACGGAGAAAATCTATTACTTGCAGATATGTCCAGTCAATATAATTCATTATATTCATATATTCAAGATGTTTTTTTAGGAAATGAATCAATATTTTATTCATTCTCCAAAGGACTAGGCGGAAATATGGCTAGTACAATAGGCTATTATTTATCTAGCCCATTTAATATTTTATATATATTTGTATCTAAAGCATCAATTCCTTTATGTACATTTATAATATATTTACTTAAAATAGGATTAACAGGATTATTTATGATGATCTTCTTAATTAAAAGATTTAAAAATTCTAAAATATCATATTTAATCTTCTCAACATTTTATGCCTTAAGTGCTTATACAGTTAATTATTATTTTAATAGTATGTGGCTAGATGTTGTTATGCTTGCACCATTAGTATTATATGGAATAAATTATATTATAGAAAAGAAGAAAATATATTTATATACTATATTTTTAAGTTTAGCTATCATATCTAATTTCTATATTGCATTTATGTTATGTATGTTTTGCGTAATGTATTTAATATTTGAAATAATAACCAGATTTAGACTAAAAAAAGACCTAAGTGAAATAAGAATAATCTGTACAAAATTTTTAATAGGTTCATTATTAGCGGGTGGAATATCTTGTATACTAATACTTCCAGCTTTAACAAACTTAAGACAAATATTACGCCATCCTTTAACGCCAGAACAATTAAGATATGATATAAGAGGATTAAAAAATACAATTTTCAATGATTTTTTTGCTAAATTATATATTGGATCGCATAGTAGAGAATCATCATTAAGTAGAAATAGACCAAATATATATTTTGGAATAATTTCTTTTGTACTATATTTTCATTATTTCTTTAATAAAAATATTAAATTAAAAGAAAAAATAGTTTCATTTATTATAACAGCTATATTTATAATAAGCTTTTACCTACCAACTTTAAATATTCTTTGGCATGGATATTCCCTTCCAAATGGTTATATATGTAGATTTTCATATTTATTTATATTCTTTATAATATTTATAGCTTGTAGAAACTTTGTTAAATTAAACAAAATAAAAATAATTCCATCAATTATATTTGTTGCAGTATATATATTAATTGCTAACTATATAAGTAAACAATATCTAGTATTTCTAGAAAAAAACGATATAATTATAAGCTGCATTTTCGTAGTCACATATACTATTTTATTAATAATATTATCTAGAGTAACTAGGGGTAAAAAAATAATAACTATATTACTTTTATTGTTATCACTAACAGAAGTATATATTAATTTTAGTAATTCACTAATTACTAATAAAGACATGAAAATAATAATTAGTTATAATACATATTATAATGATATATGTTATCAACTAAATAATCTTGATGAAAACGAATATAGAGTAGATGGAAATTATTATTATAGTTATTTGGATTCAATGGTATGTAATTATAAAAGTATAACTAATTCATTATCAACAAATGATGGAAAATTAAACAAAGTATTATATGACTATGGATTACCACTAACATACACCACCGTACAATTTGATATTAATAAATTACCAGTAATGGAATCTATATTAGGAATAAAATATGAATATAGTAAAGATGAATTTGAAGACACTTATTATGACTTTTTAAAAGTAATTGATACAAAAAAATATAATTATGTATATAAAGAATGGCGAGATAAAAAAGTTTATTTATATGAAAATCCATATGCTCTAGATTTAGGATTTTTAATCAAAGATAATAAAAACAAAAATTTTAAAGAAAAAAATAAATTAGAACAAATTAATTCATTAATGAAATTATTAGCTGGTAATAATAAAGATATACTAATACCAGTAAAACAAGAATATCTAGGAAATAATAATTATAGATTTAACATTGATAAAAACACAGATTATCTATATTTATCATATGATTATCCTATTTCTATAAATTGGACTAGTTATGAATCAATTTATATAAATAATGAATATATTATAACGGGAACATCAGATGATATTGGAATTATAAAAATACCAAATAAATACTATGGAAAAGAAATTCATTTAAGAATTGGTTATGACAACTTCTCAAATGAATATAACGAAATAAATTCACTATTTATGTATTATTTTGATTTCGAACAATTTAAAGAAGATATTAATCTTATAAAGAAAAATAGTATGGAAAAATTAAAAATTAATAAAAACACTTTAGAAGGTAAAGTAGAAGTAACAGATGAATATAATACATTATTCTTATCAGTACCATATGATAAAGGATGGAATATATATGTAGATGGTAAAAAAAGTAAATACTTTAAAATAGGTAATGGTTTTACAGGAATTAAACTTTCTAAAGGAAAACACACAATTAAAATGAAATATATATCACCTAATTTTAAATTAGGAATAGTTATATCATTAATATCAATTATTATCCTAATATTATATGAAAAACATAATAAGAAGAAAATTTAGTGTAATACTAGATTTTTTTTTCATTATTTGCTATAATACCCATTCGGAAGGGGTTACCATGAATAAAATTATTGATAAATTAATATGTATCAAAAATAATACTAAATTTGGAATAATAATGTCTAAAGAAAAATATAATTATTTAGAATTAAGTTTAAAAGAAGAAAACTACTCAATATTATTAATCCATGTATTATTAAATGAATACTATTATAACTTAATAAAAATATTTAAAAGTAATAAAAATGGTATAGAGATATATATTAAAAATAATAATACAATAGATACAATTTATTTAGATGATCGAGTAGAATTTATAGAAAAATTAGATAAAATAAGTAAATTAGGATTATTAGATTCATCTGAAATAAAAAAAATAAAATATCTAAAATCAACTATTAACTATGAAAATTTATTACCACATAATAAATTTAAATATTATTATGAACAAAAAGAAAAAGAAATATCTATTTGTAATTTAATAAAATTATTTAAAAAAGATAATGAATCATTTATAAAACAAATAAGCAAGTGTAATGATAAAAGAAAAGATGAATTGCTAGTAATATTAATATCATTTACCAAAAAATACTTAAATAAAAACAATTATATAATGCCAGAAAATATCAAAAAAAATGCCGAATATATATTAAATATTGGTAAAGATTATGAAGTATTAAATAAAATAAAATTTAAAAAAAGACCAAAATATCTAAAAAAAGCCAAATTAAATAATGAACTTATTAATGATATTCTAAATCAAATTCCAGATGATTTTACTACATATGAAAAAGCATTATATTCATATATCTATTTGTGCAAATATCTAACTCATGATGAACATGATGTAAATAAATGTAATTACATAATAAATCATAAAAATATAAGAAGAATAAAAAAAATAAATAAAAATAATAATATAGTTGTATGTTATGAATTTGCAGTAATCTATGCCCTTATACTAGATAGATTAAATATTAAATATGAAATATTAGGAGATACTAAATATGGAAGAGGACACATCTATTTAAGTATATTATATAAAGATGCTAAAATATGCATAGATGGAACAAGAGGACTATTTGAATGTGATTTAACAAGAGTAAAAAATGGCATCAAAACATGCGGATTTGTAGTAGAAAAATCTAACCCTAAAACACTAGAAGAAATAGAAAAATCTTATGAGAAAGTCTATAATTATATTGAAAAAAACAATAAAAAAACATATTATTATGAAACAGAATTAATAAAAAACAAGAGATTAGAAAATAAATATGATAATATAGACTTTGATAAAAAAATAAATCTATTTTATAATGAAATATGTAGTAATAACTTACCACCTGTAGATAAAATAAAAAATATAAGACTATTAAAAAAAATAATATTTGGAAAAAATACAGATATAGATATGTGTATTATTATGAATAATTCCAAAGTGTCATCAATATTTACCATAAAAAAGGATAATCATTATGAGTATTATTTATATACCAACCCTAATAAAATAATAAATGTAACCAAAGAATGTCTTGAAGCTGGATTTAGAAGCGGATGTTATGAATATATAAATGTTTTTGATGAAAAAATAGAAGGAATAGAAACACAAGAAAAGAAAAAAATAAAAAGATAGTAATTTAATATAAATACTATCTTTTTTTACATATTTTTGATATAATGAAATAGTAGATAGAAGTGATATGATGAAGAATAATAAAGGACAAGCATTAGTAGAATTTATTATCATAATACCAGTTTTAATATTTATTTTATTCGCTCTAATAGATTTTGGCAATATAATATTACAAAAATATAAATTAGAAGATAGTATGGATACAATTTCAGAATTATATTTAGTAAACGATACATCTGGTATTAATAGTTATCTAACTGATACAGGTATTACCGCTTCATTTGAAAAACAAGATAAATTTACAGCAATCAAACTAGAAAAAGAAGTAACCATTAATACCATAGGATTAAATAATATCTTAGGAAATAAATATAAAATATCTACCAATAAAATAGTATATAATGGTGATAACCATGAATAATAAAGGACAAACATTAGCTATATTTGTAATAATATTACCAATTATTCTCCTAGTATTACTATTGATAATTGACTTTGGATTATTAAGTATTGAAAAAAGAAAAATCTCTTCAGACATCAAAACTTCTATAAAATATGGATTAAATAATAATAGTAATTCCAATGATATTCAAGAATTACTATATAAAAATATAGATCAAAATAAAATAAAAAAATTAGATATAAATATAACTGATAACTCAGTATCAATTGATATTATAGTTAAATATGATAGTATATTTAAAATAATAAATAATGAAATAAAACTATCTTATATTGGTATAAAAGAAAATAATAAAATAGAAATTAAAAAGAGGTGAGCATAGTGAAAGATGATACATTAATAATTAGTGTTACTTCTGTAAAAGGAGGAACAGGTAAAACAACTAATACATTAAATCTAGCAGGCGCATTTTATAAAATGAATAAAAAAGTACTAATAATAGATTTGGACTTATCAACAGGAGATATAGCTGCTATATTAGATTTAGAAAATGAAAAAGACATATATAATTTATTCGAAGATATAACTAACAATAACTTTAATGATATTAGTGAATACATAACTAAATATAATGAATTTATAGATGTAATATGTGCTCCTAAAGATCCACGCTTTGCAAGTAAAGTAAATAGTACATTAGTAAGTTTTATTATTAGTAAAGTAAAATATTTATATGATATTATCCTAATAGATACTAATCACTTTGTAAATGCCATTAACCTTACAGCTTTTGATAAAAGTTCTATTATACTATATATTATAAATAATGACTTAATGAATTTAAAAAGCATGAAAAGCATGATATCAATATTTGATAATATGAATAAAACTAACTTTAAAATATTATTAAATGAATCTAGAAATAAAGAAAAAGGCTACTTTAGTATGCAAGATATAGAATCAGTAATTAAACATAAAATAGACTATTATATATCAAGTAACTACCATATAAAAAATATAAATAATTATATAGTAAAAGGAAATATATTAACTTTAAATAATCTAAATGCCTATAATAAAATATATAACAATATAGCCACTAAGTTATTAGAAAAGGTGAAGTATGAAAAATAAATCATTTATTGATGAATTTAATCTAGAAGTAAATAACAAAGTATATGAAAGCACAAATGACTATGATGCCTTTCATAATAAAGAATTACTCGAAGAATTAAGAAATAAAATAATTCAAAATCTAATAGATAATAAAATAGAAAATCAACCTAATATGGATTTATTTATAAGAAATCAAATAGATAAAACATTAGAAGGATATGATTTAACAGTAGTAGAAAGAAGTTATATATATAACCTAATAGATAATGAAATAAATGGATTTGGACCTATTACTGAGTTATTAGATGATAAAAATATTACTGAAATTATGGTTAATGGTCCTAAAGATATATATATAGAATTAGATGGTAAAATAATAAAAGATGAAAGTATATCATTTATTAATAATAATCATATAATTAGAACCATTCAAAGACTAATTCAACCATTAGGACGTACTATTGATACAGCAAATCCTATGGTAGATGCTAGACTTAGTGATGGATCAAGACTTAATGCTGTAATACCTCCATTATCACTAAAAGGACCAGTAATGACAATTAGAAAATTTAAAGAAGAATTAGCTAATATAGATGATTTCCTAAGAGGTGGAACATTAACATCCGATATGGCAGTATTTCTTGAAGCCTGTATAAAAGCTAAATTAAATATAATTATATGTGGTGGTACTGGTAGTGGTAAAACAACATTATTAAATGTATTATCATCATTTATCAATAATGATGAACGAATAATAACAATAGAAGATGCAGCAGAATTAAAATTAAAACAAAAACATGTAATTTCCCTAGAAACACGTATGGTAAACTATGATGGTGCAGGAGAAATAACAATTAGAGACTTAGTAATAAACTCCTTACGTATGAGACCAGACAGAATTATAGTTGGAGAAGTACGTGGGAAAGAAGCATTTGATATGTTACAAGCGATGAATACAGGACACTCTGGTTCCTTAACCACAATGCATGCCAACGGTTGTATTGATGCTTTAAATAGACTAGAAACAATGGTTCTTATGGCTGGTATGGAAATACCAATTAAAGCCATTCGTGAATATATTGAAAATGCCATAGATTTAGTAATATGTACATCCCGTGTCAGTGATGGTAAAAGAAAAATAACAAGCATTAGTGAAATAACAGAATTTAAAAATGACGATATCATTTTAAATGAAATATTTGCATTCAAACAAGCAGGGTTAACTCCTCGAGGAGAAGTAATGGGAGAATTCTGGAAATGCAGTAAAAAACCAAAAGTATGCGATAAAATATTATCGAAAGGAATAACAGAATTAGAAAATATGTTTTGATAAGAAGGTGATTTATGGATAGTAAATTAAGTAGATATAATGCGGATTTAACTAACGAAGATATAGAAATAGAATATATTCCAAATAATTTAGTTAAAAACTATGAATATATAATATATAAGAATAATCGTAAATATAAAATAGTTAATGTCCCAAATAGTCAAATATCGAATATAATATTATCAGAATCAGGAACTTATCAAATAAATATAAAAGAATATTATGAAAATGAAACCAAAGAAATAAGAAGTGGTAATTACCTAATAGATAAAGAATCACCTAATCTAGAAGTTGGAAATACTAATTTAACCCTTAAAAAAGGTACTAATATTGATATAATGGGTAATGTAAAAGCCATAGATAACTTTGATGGTGACATTACATCTAATGTAGAAAATAATTCAAATAAAATTAATTTTACTAAAATAGGAAATCATAAATTAGTATATACAGTAAGCGATAGAGCTGGAAATACCACTACTAAAACAGTAATGGTAAATGTTGTAAAAAATGATACAACCCAACTATTAATAACTCAAGGATTTATATTACTTACATTAATAGTAATACTTATATACTTTATAAAATATAATAAAAGCCTAAATATCGAAAAAAGAATATCTAAATATAGTATTAAACCAATAAAAGATCATAGTAAATCATTATTTGGAAGTATATTTAGATTTGTAGATAAAATAATAAATAGAATAAGTAAATCCTTATCAAAAAGTGTAATACTTTCTAAAATAAGTAAAAGATATACTAAATACGTTAAAGTATTTGGTAAAGAACATGATACAGGACTAACTATAATAGCAGAAAAAATAATTGTAAGCTTTATCTTCCTAATGGTTGCAATTATCTCTAAAACAATAAGATTAGAAGTTTTATCATTCTATGAAATGATAATACCTCTTTTAGTAGGATATTATGCTCTAGATTTTATATATGCCTATAGATATAATAAATATAGAAAAAGATTAGAAAATGATTTTCTTCAAGCAATAATAGTAATGAATAATGCCTTTAAATCAGGAAGAAGTATCACCCAAGCAGTAGATTTAGTATCAACAGAATTAACGGGTCCAATATCCGAAGAATTCAAAAAAATATCCTTAGAATTATCATTTGGATTGGATGTTGAAGTAGTATTTAAAAGATTTGCAGATCGTATTGAATTAGAAGAAGCAGCATACCTTACAGCATCTTTAGCATAAGGGTATTTGATTCCATTGAAAAAACATTATTCAATCATAAAAAGTTAAGATTAGAATTAAAATCTCTAACTAGTAGTTCAAAATTAATAATGTATGTTGTAATATTTGTACCAATATTATTTGTTGCGGTTATAAGTATAATTAATCCATCATATTTCTTACCATTATTTTCTTCACCTATAGGCTTGATTTTAATGGGAATAATGGTTATAATTTATATATCATATATTATTATTGTTAGAAAGATTGTAAACATAAGGACGTGATAATATGAATTTTATAAGAAAAATATATCGCGAAAAAGATATAAAAAAAATTCAAGCTCAAATAGATATGTTAGGTAAAACTAAATGGAATGCCATAAAATTTATGAATTATCGTCTTCTAACAACCATAATATTTGCTTTATTTATAATAATATTTACTAATTTAGGATATATAGTAATACCATTTTTAATAATACTATATTATTACTTATTTTACTACTTAGTAATAACACGACCAATAAAACAAAGAATCGAAAAACTAGATAAAGAAGCCTTATATTTCTTTGAAGTATTAACTCTTACCTTAGAATCAGGAAGAAATCTAGAAAATAGTATTGGTCTAACAGTAATGAATGTAGATTCCGAACTATCATATGAATTTAAAAAATCACTAAATGAAGTAAAATATGGAAAAAGCTTTATGGAAGCATTAGAAGATCTAAAAAAAAGAATACCATCAGAAACAATTAATAATATAATATTAAATATCACTCAAACAAGTGTATTTGGAAATAGTATTATTGATACTATGAATAATCAAATAGAATTTTTAAGAGATAAACATCTTTTAGAAATAAAAGGTAAAATAAATAAGATACCCAATAAAGTAAGTATCGTATCAGTAATATTTATAATACCGCTTATTTTATTATTGATACTGGGACCAGTATTAATAAAGTTTATAATGAAAGGATAGACAATTATGAAATATTATTTAGCAGGAATAAAAGGGACTGGCATGAGTGCACTAGCACTTATACTAAATGATTTAGGATTTGATGTAGTAGGCTATGATGATGCAGCCGAACATCGTTTTACAGAAGATAAATTAATAGAACGTGGTATAAAAATCTATTCAGAAGCTAATGATGAATTAGATGAAAATACCATTGTAATTTATTCTCCTGCTTTAAATATTAATAAACATCCAGAATTATTAAAAGCCAAAGAATTAGGACTTAAAATATATGAATATCAAGAAATGTTAGGAAAACTTACTAAAAAATTTGATACAATTTGCGTATCAGGTTGTCATGGTAAAACAACAACAACATCAATGATAAGTCATATATTTGATAACCTAGGAGGATGCAGTTACCTAATAGGAGATGGTAGAGGCAAAGGATCACTTGACTCTAAAAAATTTATCTTAGAAGCATGTGAATATCGAAGACATTTTCTTGCTTATGATCCAGAATATGTAATAATAACTAATATCGATTTAGATCATATGGATTACTTTAAAAACATTGATGATATAATAAGCGCATATCAAGAATTTGCCAATAAAGCATCCAAAATGGTAATAGCTTGCGGAGATGATCAATATACCCATACATTAGAAGTAAATGCTCCAATATATTATTATGGACTAGATGCTGATAATGATATCCAAGCAGTAAATGTCGAATATAGTAACGAAGGAACAACCTTTGATGTCATGATTGAAGGAGAATACTATGGACACTTTAACTTACCATTATTTGGAAAACACATGTTACTTAATGCCCTAGCATGTATAGCAGTATGTTTCTACGAAAGAAAAGACGCTAAAGATGTGGCAAAACACCTAAAAACATTTAAAGGAGCAGAAAGAAGATTCAAAGAAAAATTTATCGGTAACAACGTAATAATTGATGACTATGCTCATCATCCACAAGAAGTAAAAGTAACCATCAAAGGAGCACGACAAAAATATCCAGATAAAAAATTAATAGCTGTCTTTAAAGCCCATACATTCTCACGTGTCAAAGACTTCCTAGATGACTTTGTAAATGCCTTAAATCTAGCAGATAAAGCCTATATAATGGATATTAATTATGATAGAGAAGATCCAAACGATTATCCAGGTATAGATGCCTATACCATTATAAATAAATTAAATAATGGTGACTATATAGAAAAAGGTATGGCAGATAAACTATTAGAATACGATAATGCCGTAATCCTATTTATGAGTAGTAAAGAAATATATATATTAGAAAATGAATATGAAGAATTACTAAAGAAAAAATTAAACATTGCATAGATGTAAATAAATTGTATATCTATACAAATATTAATTTTTTTTCTTGTAAATATTTAAATTTAATGATAAAATTATTCTAGATAGAAAAATAATAATCTATCTAATAGTTTTTTTATTTAAAATAGGAGGAGTAAAGATATGAATAATAAAAAGTCAGTAATAGCTTTACTATTAATAGCAATAATAGGTATAGTAGGTTTAACTTTTGCTTATTTTGCAAATTCAACTAGTGTTGAAAATACATTTACAACTAAAGAATATGGAACTACTTATACCGAAAGTTTTGTATCACCTGATAATTGGCTACCAGGAGATACAACAACTAAAACATTAGTAGCCAATAATACAGGAGAGGTAGATGAGGCTGTAAGAGTAAAAGTAGAAGAATCTTGGACTACACATAATAATGGTACTCTTAATGGATGGATCCATGCCGATGGTACAAAATCAAATCACACAACAAGTGAAGAATTAGCTAATGATGAAAGAGTAGCAATTCTAAATTTAGCTAATACATCAGATTGGACAAAAGTAGGAGATTATTACTATTATAATTACAAACTAGCTCCAGGAGAAAGTACATCATCATTCTTAGAATCAGTAACATTTAATTCTAAGACTAAATTAGATGATACATGTACAGAAACAGTTAATAATGGAGTAAAAACTGTTACATGTAATTCAAGTGGCGATGATTATGATAATACCACTTACACATTAACACTTACTATTGAAACTGTACAGTATAATCAATATAATAGTGCATGGAACTTAAATAATACTGTAACAATAGCAACTGAAAGACCATTACCAGCTAGTCAGTATTTAGCTGAAAACGCAACAAATCCATCAAATGCTGAATATAATGCTGATACAAAAGGTAACATGTTTCAATTTAGTCATACAGTAAATGGAAATACAGTAAATGAAACAAGGTACATAGGAGATGATCCAAATAACTATGTATACTTTAACTGTGATAATGATGGAACTAATTGTGAGACATGGAGAATACTAGGAGTATTTGATGTTGATGATGGAACTGGTAATGTAGAACAAAGAATGAAACTAGTAAGAGGAAGTGCATTTGCTACCGAAATGATGTGGGATGATAATACTGATGGTGCATATAAAAACGATTGGACAGATACTAATGCAAGTTTAAAGAATTTCTTAAATGGAGACTATTATAATCGAACTGGAGATGCAGCAACTTATGGATTAAAAGCATCAGCTAGGAGTATGATAGGTGATGCAGTATATTATTTAGGAGCAGTATCATACAGTTCAAACTTTGGTACAACTGAAAAAATCTATGGAGAAGAAAGAGGTGCTACAGTATGTGGAGCATGTAACTCAGATACAACAAAGTTAACATGGACAGGAAAAGTAGGATTAATGTAT
>CACYFN010000035.1 GCA_902773675.1 uncultured Erysipelotrichaceae bacterium
TATGTTTTAAAAGGAATAGTAGAAAACTTACTTAATTATTTAGGACTTAAAAATAGATATAAATTTGAATTAAGTAAAGAAGATAATCTACATCCAGGAATAAGTGCAGATATATTACTAGATAATAAAAAAGTAGGTTATATGGGTAGAATTCATCCAAGTATTTGTAAAGATGAAATATATACATTAGAATTATTTATAGAAAAATTAAATACAAATATTAAACCACTAAAATTTAAATCAGCATCTAAATTACCAAGTATTAAAAAAGATGTTGCTTTCATAGTTAATATAGATACAAATAATATAGAAATAGAATCTGTTATTAAAAAAGTAGGTGGAAGATTACTTACCAATATAGATGTATTTGATGTATATACCGGTGAAAATATTAGTGCTAATGAAAAATCAATAGCTTACTCACTAACATTTAGTGATCCAACTAGAACACTTAGTGATGAAGAAGTTATGGAAGTATTTAATAAAATAATTAATGATGTAGAAACAAAATTAAATTGTAAATTAAGAAATATGTAAAAGGTTCAAAAAGAACCTTTTTTCATGTTATAATATACTAAAGGAGTAATATATGAAAGAAAAAATAATCGAAAATGAAGAATATTTAAAACATAATCAATATAGATGTCCTAATTGTTCATCAACAGAAATAACATTTGATAAAAAAACTAAAAAACTAAAATGTTCATATTGTAAAACAATATTTGAAGAACATAAATTTGAAGATGTATCCGTAGATATTTCTACATTAAAAGGTAAAAATATATTTAAAGGAGCAAAAGATATCAAAGATAGTGATATTATAACTATCACTTGTAATTCATGTGGAGCTAATGTAGTAATAGATTCAAAAGAAGCCCCTATCGCTAGATGTCATTGGTGTCATAGTTTATTATCATTAGATAATAAAATAGAAAATGGAGCAGTACCAGATGTAATATTACCATTTAGTGTTGATAAAGAAGAAGCTATAAAATTAATGAGTAAATTTATATCTAAAAAAAGTTTTTATGCAAAAACTGACTTTTTAGATGTATTTAAAGAAAATAATGTAAAAGGAGTATATCTACCATATATGATAGTTGATACTAATGCTCATTGTACTTTTGAAGGAACTGGTGAACATGAAACAGATTCTTATGAAGTAATTGTGGGACATGATAAAGATGGTCATGCAAAAAAGGAAACTAGATATGATGCTGATTTATGTAGTGTATCAAGAGAATTTGATATTGAAATAGATGATTTAACCATTGAATCAAGTTCCGATAAAATAAATAGATTTTCTCTAGATAAAACAAATTATATTATTAATTCAATTATGCCATTCGATACAGAAAACTGCATAAAATTTAAATCTAATTATTTAGTAGGATATACATCAGAAAAAAGAGATTTGAATATTTTAGATATTGAAAAGAAAGTTCAAACACAAATAAATGATATATGCAGATTATCCATTAATAAAGATTTAAAATATTATGATCGAGGAATTAAATGGGATAAAGAAGAAGTAAAAGATGTAGGTAAAAAATGGGTAAGTGCAGCATTACCAGTATGGATATATTCATATTGTGAAAAAAAGAAAAAGAAAGAAGTGACCCATTATGTAGTAGTTAATGGAAGAACCAAAGAATTATCAGGAAGTATCCCTTTAAATTTAAAAAAATTATTTCTTATCTCAGGATTAATAGAAGCACTAATGTTAGCTATCAGTATTATTATATATTTAATCACTAAATCACCATTTGCTATTCCCTCATTTCTATTATTATTAGTAGGACTTGCTTACTTTCTTATAGAATATCTTACATTTAATAATACAAATGCAAGACATTACTATGAAAGTGAAACCAAATACCGAGTTCATAATATTAAACGTAAAGATAAATTAATAGAACATCAATATAGACTAAGTAATCATTATATGTATGGAGCAAATAACAAAAGAAGAGATGGATAACCATCTTTTTCTTGTATATTAAAAAAAATAATGTTAAAATTAATATAGAAAGTAGGTACATATGAATATAATAGATATAATTAATAAAAAAAGAGAAAAACAAGAACTTAGTAAAGAAGAAATTGAATATGCAATAAATGGTTATCTAGATGGTAGTATTAAAGATTATCAAATGAGTTCATTATTAATGGCAATCGCTATTAACAATATGACAGAAAGGGAAACATTTGATCTAACTGATGTAATGCTAAATAGTGGTGATAAACTAGATTTAAGTAGTATTGATGGTATTATAGTAGATAAGCATTCAACAGGAGGAGTAGGAGATAAAGTAACTTTAGTAATAGCTCCAATACTTGCTAGCCTAGGAATTAAAATAGCCAAAATGAGTGGTAGAGGTCTAGGACATACAGGAGGAACAATTGATAAATTAGAATCCATTGGTGGCTTTAATACTAATTTAACAATAGATGAATTTATAAAACAAGTAAATGAAATAAATATAGCCATAGTAAGTCAAACAGGTAATTTAGTACCTGCTGATAAAAAACTATATGCCCTACGTGATGTAACAGGTACTGTAGAATCCATACCTTTAATCGCATCAAGTATAATGTCTAAAAAATTAGCTAGTGGATCTGATATAATAGTAATAGATGTAAAAGTAGGAAATGGTGCCTTAGTGAAAGATATAGAAAGTGCCAAAAAATTAGCTAACCTAATGTGTAAAATAGGAGAAAACAATGGAAAAATAGTAATATGTTTACTTACCAATATGAATGAACCATTAGGTTATGCCATTGGTAATTCACTAGAAGTATTAGAAAGCATAGAAACACTAAATGGAAATGGACCACAAGATTTATTAGAAATAGTAATGACTATATGTGAATTAATAATAAGTCCAATAAAACAAATAAGTGTTGATGAAGCAAGAACATTAATATTTAATACCATTAATAATGGAAATGCCTATAATAAATTTAAAGAATTAGTAAAATATCAAGGTGGAAATATAGATGATATAAAAATATCAGACAAACACTATAGTATTAGAAGTAATAAAGATGGATATATTAATCACATAGATACATATAAATTAGGAAATATTTGCAGAATGATAGGTGCCGGAAGATTAGAATTAACTGATAAAATTGCTTATGAAGTAGGTATAGTACTTTCTAAAAAAGTAGGAGACCATGTTAACGTTAACGATGAACTATTAAAAATATTTATAAATGAAAAACAAGTAGATATTAATGAAATATTAGATTGCTTTGATATAGATACAAATCTAATAGAAAAAGAACCATTAATATATGAAATTATAAAGTAGTGTAAATAATTGTCAAATTATCAGAAATTAGTTGCAATTAAATAAAGTTTGTATTATCCTAATATTAGGAGCGTGATATAAATGATTTATCCTTCAATAGATAAAATCCTAAATCAAGTAGGATCAAAATATTTACTAGTAAATATAGTCGCTAAAAGAGTACAAGAATTGAAAGAAAAAAAGAATTATCAATTAAAAGAAGAAGAATATACATCTAGTAAAGATATTGGAAGAACCTTAGAAGAAATTTCTAAAAATTTAATTCATATTGAAAAGTAGGGATATTTATGATAAAACTAAAAAATATATGTAAAAGATTATTTAATATAATAAGAGATCCAGCCATGCTTTTTTTACCTGGAAATTTAGCATTCTTTTTAGTTTTATCAATCTTTCCAATCCTTACATTAGTAGGATTAATAGCAAGTATTTTTAAAATATCAACAGATGTACCTGCTATTCAAAGTATACTACCAAGTAATGTAGTAGATATATTACTTCCATATACAGTCGGAAAAGGTTTTGATAGCAATGTCTTATTGTTTATGATAATAGGATTTATTATAGCTAGCAATGGAGCAGATGCCTTAGTACTTGCATCCAATAAGCTATATGATATACCTAATTCAAGTTTTCTAAAAAGAAGAATTAAAGATTTATTATTAATAATATTAATTATTATATCTGTATTATTCTTATTTGCTTTTTTAGGATTTGGAAATCAAATATTAAGACATATAATGCAATATATTAATGATAATATTGTAGAACAATTAATATATAAAATATTTAATATACTTAAATATCCATTTGCCATGTTCATTGTTTACTTTAATATAAAAGTTGTATATACAATTGCCCCAGATTCCAAAATATATAGTAGAACAACAACCAAAGGAGCACTTTTTACAACAATTTCTTGGACAATTGCTACTATAATATTTAGTTATTATATAAAATATTTTAGTCATTATGGTTTCTTTTATGGAAGTCTATCCAATATAATAATATTAATATTATGGGTATATATCCTTGCATATCTCCTTGTAATAGGAATAGCCGTTAATAGTGGACAATACAATGTAAAAAAAATTGAAGAAAAAACTATCGAATAATAAAAGATAACATTATCAGTTATCTTTTATTGTTTACAATCAATAAATATGTTATAATATTTTTTATAAAGGAGGTAAGTTATGACACCACATAACGAAGCAAATATAAATGAAATAGCTAAAACAGTATTAATGCCAGGAGATCCTTTAAGAGCAAAAATGATAGCTGAAACTTATTTAGAAAATTATAAATTAGTAAATAGTGTACGTAATATATATGCATATACTGGTACATTTAAAGGAAAAGAAGTTACTATTATGGCATCTGGTATGGGAATACCAAGTATTGGTATATATTCATATGAACTATATGATAAATATAATGTTGAAAATATAATAAGAATAGGTTCCATGGGAGCATATACAGAAAAATTAAATTTATATGATACAGTATTAGTAACTGATAGTTATTCTAAATCTAGTTATGCCAAAGTAATGGATAATTATAATGATGATATTATATCTTCATCAGAAGAATTAAATAAAAAAATAGAAGAAACAGCAAATAAATTAGATAAAAAAGTAACAAAAGGAAGAATACATTCTAGTGATTGCTTTTATGGTAATGCAGATATATCTGATTTATATAATAATAAAAAATGTCTTGGAGTAGAAATGGAATCATTTGGATTATTTTTTAACGCTAAAAAATTAGGTAAAAAAGCTGCTTGCATATTAACAGTATCCGATAATTTAGTAACTCATGAAGAAACATCATCAGAAGAAAGACAAAATGCATTCAAAGATATGATTGAAATTGCTTTAAATACAGCGATTAATTTATAAAATAATGTACATATTAGAAAAGAGGTGTAAAAAATGAAATATAATAAAATATCCTTACCTACGTACAATATACATGTAATAGAAACAAAAAAATTTAAAACAATAACAGTTAAAGTAAACTTTAAAAGAGCATTAAAAAAAGAAGAAATAGCCTATAGAAATGTATTAATAAATGTTTTATGCGAATCAACTAAAGATTATCCAACTAAAAGATTAATGGAAATGGCTACAGAAGATTTATATGATCTTTCTTATCAAGGATCTAATTATATATCAGGAAAATATAGTGTAGTAGGTTTTGACATTGTATTTCTTAATGAAAAATACACAGAAGTTGGAATGTTTGATAAATCCATAGACTTTCTAGTAAGTATGTTATTTAATCCTAACTTAGATGAAACAAATAAACAATTTAATAAAAGAGCCTTTAATATGGCCTATAATTTACTTGAAAGTAATTTAAAATCATTAAAAGAAAGCCCAAATATGTATAGTAGAATGCGTATGTTAGAAATAATGGAACCAAAAAGTGTTACATCATTACGTAGTTGTGGTTATATGGAAGACTTAGAAAAAATAGATAGTAAAAAACTATATAAGTATTATTTAGATATGTTAAAAAAAGATATCGTTGATATCTTCATAATTGGAGACGTAAAAACTGATAAAGTCACGAAAATAATTGAAAATAAATTTAATATTAATACTTTAAAAAAACAAAGCGAAAGTCATTTTATAGTACCAAAAACAAAAAGATTACTTCCAAAAACTATCAAAGAAAAATCAAACTATAGCCAAAGTCAATTAGTAATGGGTTATAAAATGTTTAATTTATCAGATTTTGAACTAAGATACGTATTAAATGTATATAATTATATATTAGGTGGCGGACCAGATTCCAAATTATTTAAGAATGCTCGTGAAAAACATTCACTTTGCTATAGTATTTCATCAACCGGCCAACCTCTTAATAGTATAATGATAATAAGTGCTGGAATAAATACTAAAAACTTTGATAAAACAGTATCAGTAGTAAAAAAAGAAGTAAAGCAAATGATAAAAGGTAACTTTACTAATGATGATATAGTCAAAGCAAAAATAACTTATTTAAATAGCTTAAAAGAATTAGAAGATAACCCACAAAGTATTTTAAGCCTATATGTAGGAATGGAATATCTAAATTCTCATGATATGAATACTAGAATTAATAATATTAATAAAGTAACAAAATCAGATGTAGTAAAACTTGCAAGTAAAATTCATTTAGACACAATTTACTTACTTGAAGGTGGTGAAACCCATGAAAAAGCATAATTTAGATAAAATGGATTTAGAATTATATGAAGACATACTAGATAATGGTATGAAAGTATATATAATACCTAAAGAAAATGTTAATGGTTTCTATGTAACACTATCAACAAACTATGGATCAATCCAAGATGAATTCATTCCTATAGATAAATTAGAAATGACAAAAGTACCAATGGGAGTTGCTCACTTCTTAGAACACAAAGTATTTGAACAAAAAGACGAAGTAGATCCATTTACTTTTTATTCAGAACGTGGATGCGACGCCAATGCTAATACATCTAATTATAAAACTACTTATTTATTCAGTGGAACTTCATCCTTAAATGATTGCTTAAATTATTTGTTTGATTATGTACAAAGTCCATATTTTACAGATGAAAATGTAGAAAAAGAAAAAGGAATAATTGAACAAGAAATCAAAATGTATGATGATAGTCCATATTATAAATTATATGATGGTGTTATTTATAATGCCTTTGTAAATCATCCCATCAAGTATCCTATAGCTGGAACAGTAGAAAGTATAAATAAAATAACCAAAGAAGACTTATATACTTGTTATAATACATTTTATCATCCATCAAATATGTTTCTAGTAGTAGTTGGTAACGTCGATCCAAAAGAAATAATTGATTTAATAAAATTAAATCAGTCAAAAAAGAAATTTAAACATATTGATAAAATAAAAATAAAAACATATGAAGAACCAGATAATGTTGCTGTAGAATTAAAACATGATTATTTTGATGTTCAAATACCCAAAGTATCAATAGGCTATAAAATAAAAAATACCTTTGATTTAAATATAAATGACTTCAAAACATATTTAAGTATTTTATTTAATATAAAATTTGGTTCAACATCAGAATTTAGTGAACAATTAAAAGAAGAAAAATTAATTACCGGAGATATGGATATCAGCATAGTAAATACCGATAAACATGTTTTAGTAACACTTATAAATGAATCAGAAAATGTAGAAGAAGTTATTAAAAGAATAGAAGAAGAAATAAAAAATCTGAAAATAACCAAAGAAGACTTTAATAGAAAAATAAAAACAAAAAAAAGTGCAAGTATCTTTAAAAGCGATAGTATCTATGCATTAAATAATAAAATAATGAGTAATATCATAAATTATGGTGAAGTTATTTATAATGAATATGAAAAGATAGAAACATTCTCATATGAAGAAATGAATAATATAATAAAATCTTTAGATCTAAAAAATAAAACAATATATATTATAGATAAATTAGATAGTAAAGTTGACAAAGACAAATAATTTATATATAATATGATTTCCGTTTGGAGGTGTATATATTTGTTAGCAAATAAAAGTATTAATGATGTAATAAAAGAAGTATTTTCCTATAATAGTTTTAATGATAGATTAAAATATATAGAAGATACATTTGGTAAAAAAAATGCTTTAAGCATATTAAGACAAATATATGCATCAGTTGGAGCATTAAATGAAAGCGAAAATGAATATTTAAATGTTTTTAATTTTTTACAAAAACATTATAATTTGAATGGCAATATCCTTGAAATAGGCGGAGGATATTATCCAGCATTAGCCTCTTACATAGATAAATATCAAAGAAAAATAGGATGCGGAACAATAACAGTTATTGATCCTGAATTAGGAGTTTCCAAATTAGGAAGTATCAAATTATATAAAGAAATATTTAATAAACAAGATGATATAAGTAGCTATGATTTAATAATATCACAAGCTCCATGCTTAATGTTGGATGAAATAACTCAAGCAGCAATACAAAAAAATAAAGAATTCTTTGTAACACTATGTAAATGTGTTATTGATAAATATCCATACATGATTGATTTTTATTCTGATGATTATGGATTTGAAAATATTCAGAATAAAAAATTTTCAGAAATGAAAAAACTAAATGGTGAAAATAAAGAATTAATAATTGATACTGGTACCATTTTTTACGATACATATTCAGAAATTAAATATTTTACAGGAAAAAAATTGATAAAAAAATAAATATATGATAAACTAATTAGTGAGGTGAAACAATGAAAGTATTATTAATAATTGTATCAATACTATTAATAGCCATCATTTTACTTCAAAGTGGTAAAGCAGAAGGAGCTTCAAATATCATTAGTGGTGGAAATGATGCATTATTTAAAAATAGAAAAGAAAGAGGAGGAGAGTTGTTTATATCATATGCAACTATGTTCTTAGGTATTGCTTTCTTCGTTCTATGTGTAATTTTGTAAAAAAACTGAATAGTTTTTTTATTTTTCTTAATTTTTTGATTGACAATAATAATATAAAATGATATAGTATATACGTATTTTTAAATCTTGGTTTGCCTTTGCAAACTAATTAAAAATAATAAAATGAAACACCTGGAGGTGTGGAAAGGAGGAAATATCATGCCAACTATTAACCAATTAGTTAATAAAAGAAGAAAAAACAAAACAAGAAAAAGTAAATCACCAGTATTAAATATTGGATATAACAGTAAGGATAAAGTTCAAACTAAAGAAAATTCTCCACAAATGCGTGGTGTATGTACTCGTGTTGGAACAATGACACCAAAGAAACCTAACTCAGCACTTCGTAAATATGCTCGTGTTAGATTATCAAATAATATGGAAGTTACTGCTTACATTCCTGGTGAAGGACATAACTTACAAGAGCACAGCGTTGTAATGATCCGTGGTGGACGTGTTAAAGACTTAATCGGTGTTCGTTATCACATTATTCGTGGTACCCTAGATACTGCTGGAATCGATAAACGTCGTCAAGGTCGTTCTAAATATGGTACTAAAAAACCAAAAGATAAAAAATAATTTATAGATAGGAGGTTATATTATGCGTAAAAGACGTGCAGAAAAAAGAGACGTTTTACCAGATCCAATATATAACTCAAAAGTTGTAACTAAGTTAATTAATAGCTTAATGAAAGATGGTAAAAAAGGAATCGCACAAACAATACTTTACGATGCATTTGATATGGTTAAAGAAAAAACTAGCCAAGATCCAATGGAAGTTTTTGAAAAAGCTTTAACAAACATTAAACCAGCCCTAGAAGTTAAATCTCGTCGTGTTGGTGGAGCAAACTATCAAGTGCCAATTGAAGTAAAAGCTAATCGTAGTCAAGCATTAGCTATGAGATGGTTAGTACAATATTCAAGATTACGTGGAGGACACTCTATGGCTGAAAATCTTGCAAACGAAATAATTGATGCATCTAATGGAGTTGGTGCAGCAGTTAAAAAACGTGAGGATACTCACAAAATGGCAGAAGCAAATAAAGCATTTGCTCACTACCGTTGGTAATATGAAAGGAAAATTAGTATGGCTCGTGAATATAGTCTAGAAAATACTAGAAATTTTGGTATCATGGCTCACATTGATGCCGGAAAAACTACTACTACAGAAAGAATTTTATACCATACAGGAAAAATCCATAAAATAGGTGAAACACATGATGGTGCATCACAAATGGACTGGATGGCACAAGAACAAGAACGTGGTATAACAATTACTTCAGCTGCAACTACTGCATACTGGAAAGGTCATAGATTAAATATCATTGATACTCCAGGACACGTAGATTTTACAGTTGAAGTTTCAAGATCACTTCGTGTACTAGATGGAGCAGTTGCTCTAATTGATGCTCAAGCAGGTGTAGAACCACAAACAGAAACAGTATGGAGACAAGCTACAGAATTTAAAGTACCTCGTATCATTTTTGCAAATAAAATGGATAAGATGGGTGCAGATTTTTCATACAGTTTAAAAACAATTAAAGATAGATTAGGAGTTAATCATGCTCCAATTGAGTGGCCTATAGGTGCAGGAGAAGAATTAACTGGTATTGTTGATTTAATAACTAAAACTGCATATCAATATGATGGAAAAGATGCAGAAGAACCAACAGTAATTGATATTCCTGCTGATTTAGTAGACTTAGTTGAAGAAAAACGTGCTGAGTTAATTGAAACAGTTGTTGAATTTGATGAAGAATTAATGGCTAAATATTTAGAAGGCGAAGAACTTTCGATTGAAGAAATTAAATCTTGTATTAGAAAAGGTACATTAGCTGCTGAATTCTTCCCAGTAATGTGTGGTTCAGCTTATAAAAATACTGGAGTAAAATTGTTACTAGATGCAGTTGTAGATTACCTACCAGCTCCAACTGATATTGAAGCTATCAAAGGAGTAGATATGGATGGAAAAGAAATAGAAAGACATCCATCAGATTCAGAACCATTTAGTGCATTAGCATTTAAGGTAATGACTGATCCATTCGTTGGAAAATTAACTTTCTTTAGAGTTTACTCAGGACATTTATCAAGTGGTTCTTATGTGTTAAATTCTACTAAGAATGTAAAAGAAAGAGTAGGACGTATCCTACAAATGCATGCTAATAACAGAACTGAAATTAGTGAAGTATTTGCTGGAGATATAGCTGCTGCAGTAGGACTTAAAAATACTACAACAGGTAATACATTATGTGATGAAAAGAAAGCATGTATTCTTGAATCAATGGAATTCCCTGAACCAGTTATTGAACTTACTGTAGAACCAAAATCAAAAGCAGATCAAGATAAAATGGGTATTGCTTTACAAAAACTTGCAGAAGAAGATCCTACATTTAGAGCATCAACTAACCATGAAACTGGACAAACTATCATCGCAGGTATGGGTGAACTTCACCTAGATATCATTGTAGATAGA
>CACYFN010000036.1 GCA_902773675.1 uncultured Erysipelotrichaceae bacterium
AATATGTACTAAATGTCTATAAAATAAGGCTAAAAGCCATAATACTATATGTACCAAATATAGTGATAATATGCTCAAAAAGGGAGCATGTGGCAGTGGTAAAAAATATAAACAATGTTGTGGTAAATAACTTAAAAAGAAATATTTTGTAATTATTTAAAAAATTTAAAATTAACTTTAAGTATTGTTATAGTAAAAAATAAAGAAGTAGATATAGAATATTTACTTCTTTTATTGTATAATAAAACTGAGGTTGATATTGAATGAAGAAAAAGGGTTTAAAAAAAGTATTAGGAAAAATATATAAAATATTAGATACAAAACAAAAAATCAAGTTTTTAATTATAGTATTAATAATGATTATATCTGCAGTATTAACTCAAATAACACCAAAAGCAATAGGATGGCTTACAGATGATATATTAAATGTTAATAATATTACATTTTCTAAAGTAATACCATTTTTAATTTTAATATTAGCAGTTAATGTAATAAATGAAATAATCAAAATAGTAAGAAGAGTAATGGTAGAAGATGTAGCGACTCGCACAGAAAAGAAAGCTCGTGGAATGGTAATAAAATCATTATTAATGGCACCACTTTCATACTTTAGAAAAAATATGACAGGTAATATTCATGGAAGAATGAATAGATGTCTAGATGGTACAATAAAATTAGAAAAACTATTATTTATGGATTTTGCTCCTGCAATATTTAATAGTGTAGCAGCAATTATAACCATATTTTTAACCCTACCACTTACATTAGCCTTACCAATGTTATTAGTAATTCCTATAGGAATATTTATTGTATTAGCTCAAATAAATAGTCAAAGAGGTATTAGAGTAGAACTACTTGAAAGCAAATCTAGTATGGATGGTACAATAGTAGAATTAATCAATGGTATAGAAGTAATAAGAATTTGTGATAGTGTCAATATCGAAATGGATAGATTTGATAAAAAATCAGAATATCTAAGAAATAAAGAAATGAAACATCATAAAGCAATGGCACTATATGACTGCTTAAAATTTTTAAACCAAGCAATATTTACAGTATTAATAATAGGACTTTCTACATATATAGCAACCAAAGGAATCATATCAGTAGGTGCAGTATTAACAGCTTATCTATGCTTTAATCAGTTAATAAAACCATTAGAAGAATTACATAGAATATTTGATGAAGTATCAGAATGTACAGTATTAGCAAGTGACTTCTTTGAAATGGTAGAAATACCAAATGATTTTTCATACCAAGAAACAAAAAGAGAAATCAATAACGTAATAACAGATGAAATCATCAATATAGAAAATCTAAATTTTCATTATTCAGAAGATGAAGAAAAAATAATACTTAAAAACTTTAATCTTGATATTGAAAAAGGAATGTATCTAGGAATAGCAGGACCATCAGGATGTGGAAAATCATCCTTAATAAAATCAATATGTAAATTAGAAAAAGCTGATGGTACAATTATCTTAGATGATACAAATATTGATAATTTAGATAGAAAAGATATATCTAATATAATAGCACTAGTACCACAAAGTCCTTTCTTAATTGCAGGAACTATATATGAAAACATAACATATGGAATAAATAGAGAAGTAACCATAGAAGAAGTAAAAGAAGCCGCACGAAAAGCATATATCATAGACTTTATTGAAGAACTATCCGATAAATTTGAAACAATAATTTCAGAAGGTGGTAATAACTTATCAGGTGGTCAAAGACAAAGAATTGCAATAGCCCGTATATTTTTAAGAAAACCAAAAGTATTAATTCTAGATGAAGCAACTTCTGCTTTAGATAATACATCAGAACATCATATTCAAAGTGAAATAGAAAAACTTAAAAAAGAAAACAATACAACCATAATCGCCATCGCTCATAGACTAACTACTTTAAAAAATTGTGATAAAATTATAGTATTAAATAAAGGTAAAATAGAAGAAAGTGGCAAATTTGATGAATTAATCGAAAAAGATGGCATCTTTAGTGATATGTATTATGGAAAATTAAATTAGATAAAATATATATTAATAAGTTATAAAATTAAAAATATTTATGAAAAATAAATATTTTTTTTAATTTTTGTAAATAAATGTGTTATAATATTAATGAGTTGAAAAAATTAATAATTATAAGGGAGGAAATAACATGGAAAAAGATAAGAAAAAAAATAAAAATACATCAAAAAAAAATAACAACAAACCAACTCAAAAGAAGGAAAATAATATAAAGAAAGTTGATAATAATAAGAATGAAACAAAAAATAACAACTTTCAAAAAGTAAATAAAAATAATAAAAATCAAAAGAATAATAAGAAAGAAATAATAAAAGAGAAAGAAGAAGTAAAGGAAGCAGTAATTGAAGAAGAAGTAGATTCAAAAGATGAAACAGTAGAACAAGAAACAAAAGAGATTATAGAAGAAAATGAAAAAATAGTAATTGAAGATCAAACAGATGAACCTACAAATAAAAAGGGATTAATAATTCTAGTAATATTATTAATTGCCATAATTGGTATTTGCATATATTATCAAGCAGATAGTAAAGATGACAAAAAAGATACAAAAGTATCATCAGCAGAATCAGAAGAAATAATGGATGATTTTTATAAATATTTTAATAATAAAAAAGTAAAAATAATTTATTATGCAAGTTCACAATGTGGATATTGTGAATTACAAACACCAATAATGGAACAAATCGATAAAGATTATGACATTGATTACTTATATATTGATTCAACAAAATTAACAAGTTCTGATAAAAAGAAAATGTTAAAAGAATTAGATATAGAACATGCTACACCAACAACAGTAGTTGTTAAAAATGGTAAAGTATTAGGAACTCAAATAGGATATGCTGACGGTGGAGAAATGGTTGAATTCTTAAAAGAAAATAAAGTTTTAGATAAGGATGCAGTATATACACCAGAATCAAATCTAACATTTATTAATTATGATGAATATAATAAAATATTAAAAGAAGAAGGAAAACACATTATTACAATAGGTCAAACTGGATGTAGTCATTGTATTGCAACTAAGCCAGTATTAAATGCAATTGCAAAAGAATATGAAATAACTATTAATTACTTAAATATTACAGAAATGACACAATCTGAAAAAGAAAGTTTCACTAATAGTTTAAGTGAAATTGGATATGATGAAGAAGAATTTGTTTCAAGTGGAAATTTTGGAACACCATTAACACTTATTGTAGAAAATGGAAAAGTAGCATCATATGTTAGTGGAGAAAGACCAACAGCACAATTTATTAAAGCATTCAAGAAAGCAAATGTAATAAAAGAATAAGCTAGACTAGGAGGATGCTTATGAGCGAAGTATATGAAAAAGCCAAAATATATAAGAAAAAATATCCTGGAACTATTTCTTGGCGATTAAAAGCTCATTCAAAAGTTATAGAAAAACATTTAAATCCAGGTGAGACAGTAAAATTTGTATTTGCTGCTCAAAAAAATGAAAAAAGTTATCATATATTTTGTACATATATAATAGCCTTAACAAATAAAAGAATATTATTAGCGCAAAAACGATTAATATTTGGCTATATGTTTTTGGCTATTACTCCAGATATGTTTAATGATTTAACAGTTAGGTCAGGTCTTATTTGGGGAAAAATAATAATAGATACAATAAAAGAAACAGTTGTACTATCAAATGTGTCAAAAGCAGCACTTCCAAGAATAGAAACAGAAGTTACAGAATATATGATGAGAAAAAAACGAGGAATGGTTAAAGTAGAAAAAAATAGTGAAGGAACCGAATAAAGGTTCCTTTTTACGTAAAAAACTAAACAAAATGCATATTATTTATTGACTTTTATAAATATTTTTAGTATTATTTTAATTGGTACATTTTATATCCCATGTTTAGTGAGTCCTGGGAAAACTTACTAACTAGAAGGAAAGAGGAAAAAAGTATGAAGAATTCTTATATGCAAAAGAAAGAAGAAGTAATACGTAACTGGTATGTAGTAGACGCAGAAGGAGTAAATCTAGGACGTTTAGCTACTAAAGTTGCTACAGTATTACGTGGAAAGCATAAACCAACTTACACTCCAAATATTGATTGTGGAGATTATGTAATTGTAATTAATGCTTCAAAGATTAATTTAACTGGTAATAAACTAAATGATAAAATGTATTATGATCATAGTGGTTATACTGGTGGATTAAGAGAAAGAACTGCAAAAGAAATGAAAGAAAACTATCCAGTTGAGATGATTGAAAGAGCAGTAAAAGGAATGTTACCACATAACAGACTTGGACGTCAAATGTATAAAAAATTATTTGTTTATGAAGGATGCGAACATCCACATATGGCTCAAAAGCCAACAACTATGGAAGTTAAATAAGGAGGACTAAAATGGCAAAAGTATATACTGCAACAGGAAGAAGAAAATCATCAGTAGCTCAAGTTAAAATGACTGCTGGAAAAGGTAATATTACTGTAAATGGTAAAGATGTTAGAGAATTCATGCCTTATGAAACTTATGTAATGGATTTAATGCAACCATTAACACTAACAAATAATGAAAAAGCATTTGATATTGACGTTAAAGTAACTGGTGGTGGAGCTAGTGGACAAACTGGAGCTATCCGTTTAGGAATAGCACGTGCTCTATTAGAATATGATGCTCCAAATGAAGAAAATGAAGATAGTTATCGTAAAATTCTTAAAAGAGCTGGAATGATTACAAGAGATCCAAGAGCTAAAGAACGTAAAAAACCAGGTCTTAAAGCAGCACGTCGTGCACCACAATTCTCAAAGAGATAGGAAATACTTATTTCAATGTTTCAAAAAGCCCGTATTTACGGGCTTTTTTACATGTTTAAAAAATTAATTTCTGAACGTTTCTAGCATTGTAGGCTACAGGTAGGCTACAAAATACCATGTAGAACAGCAAAAGTAAAGGAAAGCTAATTTACTACGAGATAGGAATTTATTTCAATATTTTAAAAAGTTCATTATTATGGACTTTTTATTTGCATATATAATAAAACATTGTATTTTTTCATATTTCTATGATATACTTAAAAAGTAGGAGGATGTATATGGAAAATAAAATAGAAAAGATAAATAACCATGAAGGATTAAAAATCATGAGTATAGTTTTTGGAATTATAGGCATATCACTATTATTAGTATCAATTTTTACAATTCCATTAATTATAATTATATCAATAATATTATTAATATTAGGAATAATATTTAGTGCTATTTATAAATCAAAAGCAGGACTAATAATTAATATCGTCGGTATATGCTTATTACCTATATTGATAGTTGGAATTATATTAATAAAAATAATGTACTTTAACTTATTTAGTACTAATAAAAAAATAGAAAAGCCATCAGAATCTAATTATCAAAATAGTCAAATTACAAATACAAAATCTAACTATGAAAACGAATCATCTGAAATAATTAAATCATTTTATACATATTTTAATAGTAAAGCAGAAAAAGTAATATTTTTTGCAAGATCATCTTGTAGTTATTGTGAATTACAAGCACCAATCATAGAAAATTTAGCTCAAACTTATAATATAGACTATTTAAATATTGATACCAATGAATTAACACAAAGTGAAATAAATGAAATAGTAGAAGCCTTAGATATAGAAAATGCAACCCCAACAACAGTAATAGTAAAAAATGGCAAAGTACTTGATGTTCAAGCAGGATATATTGAAGAAAATGAAATGACTGAATTTTTAAAAAGAAATAATATAATTAAAATAACAAAACAAACAAGTACAGAAGATAATTTAACTCATATTAATTATAGCGAGTATAAAGAATTAATAAAAAAATCTAATAAAAGTATTATTGTATTGGGACAAACAGGATGTAGTCATTGTACATCAGTAAAACCAAAATTAAGTTCACTTGTAAAAAAATATAATATAAAAATAAACTATTTAAATATTACAGACATGACACAATCAGAAAGAGAAAGTTTATTAAACAGCTTAAATGAAATAGGTTATGATGAAGAATATTTTAAAGAAACAGGCTCTTTTGGTACTCCTTTAACTCTAATAATAGAAAATGAAAAAGTAATATCATATGTTGTAGGAAATCAATCAGAAGAAACATTTATTGAAAAATTTAAAAATACAAAAATAATTACAAATTAAAGCTTATAATAAGCTTTTTTTTCATATAATAAAATATGAAAAGCTTAAAATTTTTAACTGAAAATCTAATTGCTCATCGAGGATTACATTCAAAAGATATAATAGAAAATACAATTACATCATTTATAAAAGCCATGGAATTGGGATACACCATAGAATTAGATATCCACATTTTAAAAGATAATACCATAGTTATCTACCATGATTACAACTTAAAAAGATTAACAAATGTGGATAAAACAATAGAATCATTAACTTATCCACAATTATCAAAAATAAAAATAAAAAATAAGTATCAGATTCCTACTTTAGAAAAAGTTATGAACATAATAAATGGTAAAGTACCTATACTTATAGAAATTAAGACAATAACTAATAATCACATATTTCTAAAAATACTATTAAAACTATTATCAAACTATAAAGGATTAATAGCGCTCCAAAGTATAAATCCGCATGTTATAGAATGGTTATATAAAAATAAAACAATATATCCAGTAGGACTTATCATATTAAATGAATTTAATTATAAAATATTAAAGAAATATCAAAAAATGGTAGACTTTATATCAGTCTATAAAAAACATTTACCATTTAAAAGTAAAAAAATAGTTATAGGATGGACTATAAAAAATGAAAAAGAATTATTAAAATACCAACCATTATCAGACAATTTAATTGTTGAAAATATTATATAATATGATATACTATTTAAAGGAGTTGAAGTATATGCAAAGAATTAGTAATGAATGGACTGACTATGAATGTATTGATGCCGGTAATGGTGAAAAACTTGAAAGATGGGGTAGTATTATTTTAAGAAGACCAGACCCTCAAGCTATTTGGAATGTAGATAAAAGTAATTGGAAATGTGATGCTCACTATCATAGATCAAATAAAGGTGGAGGCTCTTGGGAATACAAGAATAAACTACCAGATGAATGGACTATAACTTACAAAAAACTTACTTTTAAAGTAAGTCCAACCAACTTTAAACATACAGGAATTTTTCCTGAACAAGCAACAAATTGGGATTTCATGACTGAAAAGATAACTAAATGTCAAAAGAAAGTCAAAATACTAAATTTATTTGCTTACACAGGTGCCGCAACCATGGCTTGTTCTGCCGCTGGAGCAGAAGAAGTAGTACACGTTGATGCATCAAAAGGTATGATCGAATGGGCTAAAGAAAATATGAAGCTATCACACCTAGAAAATAACAAAATAAGATTTATAGTAGATGACTGTTTAAAATTTGTTGAAAGAGAATATCGTCGTGGAAATAAATATGATGCCATAATAATGGATCCCCCAAGCTATGGAAGAGGTCCAAATAAAGAAGTATGGAAATTTGAAGATAATATTTATGCACTAATAAATGTTTGTATGAAGATATTAAGCGATAAACCATTATTTTTCTTAATAAACTCATACACAACAGGAATATCAAGTATTGTACTTGAAAATATATTAAAATCAACACTATTACCATTATATCCTAATGGAACAGTAGATGCAGGAGAAGTAGGATTACCAATTACAAAAAACAATTTAATATTACCTTGTGGTATATATGGCAGGTATATAAGTAATGATTAATATAATATATGAAGATAATCATTTATTAGTAGTTGAAAAACCAGTTAATATCCCAGTTCAAGAAGATAATAGTAAAGATTTAGATTTTCTAAATATCTTAAAAAATTATATTAAAAAAAGAGATAATAAACCAGGAAATGTATATATAGGATTAATTCATAGATTAGATCGCCCAGTAGGTGGAATAATGGTATTTGCTAAAACTAGTAAATGTGCATCAAGATTATCAAAACAAGTACAAAATCACGATTTTAAAAAAATATACTATGCAGTTATAATGAATAAACCTAAAAAAGAAAAAGATACATTAGAAGATTACCTTTTAAAAGATGAAAAAAATAATATTGTTAAAATAGATAAACAAGGTAAAAAAGCCATTCTTGATTATGAATTAATAGATTATAAAGATAATATGTCATTAGTAAAAATAAGCCTAAAAACAGGTAGATCACATCAAATAAGAGTGCAATTCTCATCACGTGGATATCCTTTATATGGGGATCATAAATATAATCCTAAAGTAATACCAAATAGTAATATAGCTTTATTTTCTCAGTCTTTATCATTTTATCATCCAGTAACAAAAGAATACTTGACATTTAAATTAGATTTACCTAATATTTACCCATTTAATATCTTCGTAGGTGATTATAATGATGGATGAAATATTTATCTTTTTAAGCCAACCTTATGAAGGAAAAGCATACAGAAAAACAGATAGTACACAAAAACAATATTGTAAAATATCCGAAATAATGACATTTATAACCGATTCAATTAGTAACAATACTTTAAATAAAGGTATTAAATATCAAAACAATAGTTATGTAAAATTTAAATACAAATTTAATAGTGGAAGCAATAAAGAAACTGTATCAGTAGTAATAAATAAAAATGATTATCCACTATATGAAAAAGAAATAAATACATTAAATCAAGAATTAAGTCAAAGTGGATACATAAATAAGTGGAATTTACCAAAAATAAAAAAACTACTTGATTATCCACTCGCACTTTTAACATTTACAGATGAAATAGACATCAAATGATGTCTTTTAATATGCATAAAAACATATATTTAATTGGTGATATCATGATTAAAAATAAGATATATATACTATTTATATTTTTAATAACTCTCTGTATTTTTGGAGTAATAAATACCAAAGCCAAAGAATTACCATTATCAAAAAAAATAATCTATTTAGATCCAGGTCATGGAGGAGTAGATCCGGGCTCAATATATAAAAATATTTATGAAAAAGATATCAATTTAAAAATATGTTTAAAATTAAAAGAAGAATTAGAAAAAAAAGGAGCTAAAGTATATCTAACACGAAATGAAGATTATGACCTAAGTACACCAAATACCAGATCAAGAAAAAAGAGTGACTTAAATAATCGTGTTAGATTAATAAATGATTCTAATGCTGATATGTATATATCAATCCATCTTAATTCAACAACATCATCTAATTGGCATGGAGCTCAAGTATTCTATGATGATGTAAATAAAGAAAACAAAAAAATAGCAGAAATTATGCAAGAAGAATTCAAAAATAATTTAAATACAAATAGAGAAATAGATGAAATAACAAATATGTTACTAAATAGAAAAGTTCAAATACCAGGAATACTTATAGAAGCAGGTTTCTTATCAAACAATAATGATAGATACTTACTAATGAAAGAAGAATACCAGAAAAAACTATCAACTATAATAACAAATGGAGTAATTAAATATTTTAATAAANNNNTAATAACAATAATAAAAAATTTACTTACTCCTAAAAGAGAATATCTAACCATAAAAAAAGATGGAACTACTGGAGTAACATTTAAAAAATAGTTCAATAATATGAACTTTTTTCTTTATATTTTATATAAAAAATTATGAAAATTACCCATTATAAATTTACATTTTCTAATATAAATAGTATAATGTTTATACGGGTGATTAGATGAATGAATTATTTGACAAATTAAATGAATTAATAAATAAATATGAAAATTTTATACTAATAGGTCACAAAGATCCAGACCTAGATGTATTAGGTTCATGTCTAGCTCTATATAACATTATCAAAAATAAAAATAAAAATCCATATATATTTATAGATAAAGATAATTTAGATAAATATAATGAATCAATAATAAAATCACTAAATAAAGTAGAATTTAATTATGTAAATGAAAAAACATATAAAAACTATATAAAGAATACTCTACTTATAATAGTGGATGTACATCAACAAGAAAGACTAGAATATCCAAATATATTAGAAAATAAAATTGATATAGTAGTAATAGATCATCATATAATGTATCAAAATTATATTAAAGATAATATTTATTTATATAATGATACAACCCTTTCAAGCATAGTTGAACTAATGTCATACTATTTAAATTACAACCACATCATAGTATCCTCACCAGTTGCATCCATAATGTTAGCTGGAATAGAAATAGATACTAATAGTTATAATTTAAAAACAACAGCAAGTACATATAAAGCAGCTTCATACTTAATGGAAATGGGAGCAGATACAATTTTAAAGCAAGAATTTTTAAAAGAGACTAAAGATGAATATATAAAAAGAGCTGATTATATAAAAAATAGTTTTATGATAAAAGATAATATAGCTATGTGTATATTAAATAATAATTGTACCAAAGAAGAACTTGCAGAAACAGCCGATGAATTGTTAAAATTTGTTGATGTAGAAGCATCATTTGTAATAGGTGAACTTAAAAATAAGCATATTGGTATAAGTGCTCGATCAATAGGAAATTATGATGTAGAAAAAATTATGAAAGAATTTAATGGTGGTGGTCATTTAACTAATGCCGGAGCAGAAGTAAGTGATAAAAATATTCGTGAAATAAAAAACATAATAATCAAAAAGGTGGGTTAAATATGAAAATAATTTTACTAAGTGATGTTAAAAAACAAGGTAAAAAGGGAGAAATAATTGAGGTAAAAGAAGGATATGGTAATTTCTTAATTAAAAATAAACAAGCAGTACTTGCAACCACAACTGGAGTTAATAGATTAAATGAAGAAAAGAAAAACAAAGCCTTAGAAGAAGAAAAACTAATTAAAGAATGTGAAAAAATCAAATCAAAATTAGAAAAAATTACATTAACATTTAAAGTAAAAACAGGTGCTGCAGATAAAGTATTTGGAAGTGTAAGTGCCAAACAAATAGAAGAAGAATTACAAAAGCAAAAATATAATATTAATAAAAAACAAATTAAAATAAATAATTCCCTATCTTCATTAGGATATCATAATGTTGATATAGAATTACATAAAAAAGTAACAGCTACATTAAAAATTCAACTAGTAAAATGAGGTGACACATGAATAATCGAGTAATACCACATAATATTAATGCAGAACAATCGGTATTAGGATCAATGTTCTTAACCAAAAAAGCCTTAGAAAAAGGTATGGAAGTATTAAACGATGAAATATTCTATTTAGACAGTCATAAAAAAATCTTTACCGCAATGAAAGATGTCAGCAATAAAGGATTTTCAGTAGATTTAACAACAATCGTCGATGAATTAAATAATCGTAATTGGTTGAATCAAATAGGAGGAGTAGAATATCTAACAGAAATCATTGAAAGCGTACCATCTGCATCCAATATTGATGAGTATATACAAATTATAGAACAAAAAGCCGTACTTAGAAAATTAATAGATTCTGCAACCGATATCTTAACTGAAAGTTATGATACAAGTAATAATTTATCAGAAGTACTAGAAGAAGCAGAAAAGAAAATCTTTAATGTTTCCAAAAGTTTAAGAAGTACCGAATTTAAACCCATTAGTGAAGTATTAGTTAAAAATCAACAAGATTTAGAAAAGCTATCAGCTAATAAAGGAGATATAACAGGAATACCAACAGGCTACTATGAATTAGATAAAATTACATCAGGATTTCATCCCCATGAATTAATAATAATAGCAGCCCGTCCAGGTATGGGAAAAACTGCAATTGCCCTTAATTTAGTTACCAATATAGCAATTAATGCCAAAAAAACAGTTGCCTTATTTAATATGGAAATGGGTGCTGAACAATTAACAACCCGTATGATTTCATCAGTTGGACAAGTAGAAGGTAACAAATTAAAAACAGGAGCCTTAGAACATGCTGACTGGAAAAGAATCAATGAAGCTATAAGTAGATTATCAAATACCAAGATTTTTATAGATGATACAGCCGGAATTACAGTAGGAGAAATAAGATCTAAGTGTAGACGACTAGCAGCTTCTCCTAATGGTCTTGATTTAGTTGTAATAGACTATTTAACCCTTATTACCGGTAGTAGTAAAAATGGATCTAATAGACAACAAGAAGTAGCTGACATATCACGTGCACTAAAAACAATGGCCATGGAATTAGATGTACCAGTAATTGCTTTATCACAATTATCCCGTGGTATTGAACAAAGAACCGATAAAAAGCCAATGCTTAGTGACTTAAGAGAATCAGGTGCCATTGAACAAGATGCTGATATAGTAGCATTCCTTCATTGTACAGATGAAGAAAGAGAAAAAGAAAACAGTTTAATGGAATTTGTAATAAGAAAACATCGTAATGGTCCCCTAAAAGATATTCCTCTAATTTTTCAAAGAGGAACATCAACCTTTGCGAATGTTGCTAATTTTAAAGAAGGTGAAGAATGAAAAAGGTAGGAATTTATTTTGTCGCACTAATTATAAGTGCAGCTGTATTTGTGCTTGGATTTAGTAATACAACTAAGGCACAACCACATAGTTTCTATCAAGTATATCTAGATGGTGAATTACTAGGTATGATAGATTCTAAAAAAGAATTAGAAGATTATATTAATAATCAAGGAAAAATAATTAAAGAAAATGTTTTAGAATATCAAAAAAAGATTGAAATAATAAATAATGTCGAAGAATTACTAAATTCATCTTTTAGTGAAGAATATAATAATCTAAATAAAGATGAAAAAATCAATTATTTAAAAGATCATATTGATGAATTAAATATTAGTAATATAAAAAAAGAAAATTTAAATAAATATATCAAAGACAAACTAAATACATTATCCGAAGAAGAAACAAAAGAAATGCGTGAATATATAGAAACAAATGAAATATATTTATCAGCTGATAAAGTATATACTCCAAATGGAATAGTAATAAAAAAGACAAAAACATATAAAAATGATACATTAAAAGTACCAGATATGTATTTAAAAATAATCGAAAGAGAAGCATGTACCATTGCTGGATACAAATTTACTATTAATAATGGTGAAACAGAAAGAATTATCTACGTAACAGATAAAAAATTATTTCAAGAAGCAGTAGATACAATGGCATCAATATTTATTGGTGAAAATGAGTATAAAAAATATAAAGATAAAACTCAAAGTCCAATTGATACAACCGGATCAATTATTGAAAAAGTATATTTACAAGAAGACATAACATATAAAGCAGTTAATATTGATACAAAAGAAAAAATATATACAAATACTAGCGATTTAGCCAAGTACTTACTATATGGAAATAATTATGAGGAAACAAAAGTAGTAGTTAATGAAGGAGATTCTATAACCACAATAGCATTTGCTAACGAGATAAGCGTCGATGAATTTTTAATATCTAACCAAGAATACACTAACAAAGATAATTTACTATATCCCGGAAAAGAAGTTATAATTGCTAAAACTGATCCACAAATTAATCTAGTCGTAGAAACATATAGTGTTGAAGATAAAGAAGCAAACTATACAATAGTTGAACAATATGATTCAAATATGACTCAAGGAAACTCAATTACCACTCAAGAAGGAGAAAATGGTATTGAAAGAGTCAGTCAAAATGTTAAATGGGTTAATGGACAGATTACTTACGTAGAACCAGTAGGAAAAGAAACAATCAAGGCTCCAGTAAATAAAGTAATAACAGTTGGAACAAAAGTAATAGCTAATGTCGGAAGTACAACATCTTGGGGATGGCCAACTAATAGTGGTTACACAATATCATCACCATTTGGATATCGTATTAGTCCAATAACTGGACGACGTGAACTACATAGTGGTATTGATATCATCGGTACTGGATATGGATCACCTGCATATGCATCAAACAACGGAACAATAGTAGAAATGTATTATCATTATTCATATGGAAATCATATTCTAGTTGACCATGGTAATGGATATTTCACATTATATGCGCATCTATCTAAATTTGCTCCAGGATTAAGCGTTGGAAGCGTCGTAGAACGTGGACAGCAAATAGGATCCATTGGTATGACAGGATCCGCAACAGGACCACATTTACATTATGAAATAAGAACGTGTGCAAGTTTCAATTGTGTAACAAATCCTCTTGATTACTATAAATAATGCAAGTATGTGTATTATCAAGTGGTAGTAAAGGTAACTGTACCTACATAGAAACAAAACATCATAAAATATTAATCGATGTAGGTACCAGTTGCTCATATATAGAAAAATCTCTAAAAAATATTAATGTATTACCACAAGATATAGATACCATTTTAATAACACACGCTCATATAGACCATGTTGCTGGATTAAAAGTATTTTCTAAAAAATATCATCCAAATATATATTTAACTTCATTAATATTAGAAGAAATAAAAGATAAGTTTGATAATATTCATTATATAGAAGAAGAATTATTATTAGATGATACAAAAATCATATCAATAAAAACATCCCACGATACCAAAGATTCTAATGCCTATATAGTAGAAGATGAAAATAGTTCTATAGTAAATATAACCGATACAGGATATATAAATGAAAAATATTTTGAAAAATTAAAAAATAGAAGCTTATATGTATTTGAAAGTAATCATGATGTAGAAATGCTTATGAATAATCCCCATTATCCACATCACATCAAAAATAGAATAATGGGAGACAAAGGACATCTTTCCAATAAAGATTCTGCTTATTATCTTTCCAAACTAATAGGCAATAAAACTAAAAAAATAATTTTAGCCCATCTCAGTGAACAAAACAATACCCCATCTTTAGCGCTCTCTACTTTACAAAATACTTTACAAAAGAAAGCTATTAATTTTAAAAATATCGAAATTGCCAAACAAAATGAACAAACGGAGTTGTTTAAAATATGATAAAAATAATATGCATAGGTAAGATAAAAGAAAGATATATGCAGGACGCAATAAATGATTACCTTAAAAGAATCTCAAAATATACAAAATTGGAAATAATAGAATTAAATAATTATAATAGTGATAACATTGATGAAGTATTAATTAATGAAAAAGAATTAATATTAAAACATATTAAAGAAAAAGACTATATAATTACTATGGAAATAGAAGGTAATATTATATCATCAGAAGAATTTTCAGAAAAGATAGATTCTATATATAATCACTATCCAAATATTACTTTTATAATAGGAGGATCATATGGAATACATAATGATATCAAGAAAATAAGTAATTATGCATTGTCCTTTTCTAAAATGACATTTCCTCATCAATTATTTCGTTTAATACTATTAGAACAAATATATCGTGCATATAAAATAAATAACAATGAAACATATCACAAATGATATGTTTTATTTATAAAAAGTAAAAAAAATATTGCTATAAATTACTAAATGTATTAAAATAATAGCGGTGATTAAATGAAAGAAGTACTATTATTTATTGAGTCATTAAATCTAACAAAAGACGATTATCTAGTATGTGCAATATCAGGTGGACCAGATTCAATGTGTTTACTTGACTTATTAGTAAAACTTAAGAAAAAACATAACTTCAAAATTATTTGTGCCCATGTTAATCATAATATGCGTATAGAAAGTAATGAAGAATGTATATTTGTAAAAAACTATTGTTTAGATAATGATGTAATATTTGAATATTTAAAAATAGAAGAATATGATAAAGATAATTTTCATAATTGTGCTCGTAACATTCGTTATAAATTTTTTGAAAATCTAATAAAAAAATATCATTCAAAATATTTATTTACCGCTCATCATGGTGATGACTTAATGGAAACAGTACTAATGCGAATAATGCGTGGATCAACTTTAAAAGGATATGGTGGATTTCAAAGAATTAGTACTAAAAATAATTACCAAGTAATAAGACCATTAATCACATTAACAAAAAAACAAATAGAAGATTATGATATAGAAAATAACATTCAATATAGAGTAGATAAATCCAACTTTAAAGATGTTTACACACGTAATAGATATCGTAAATACATTTTACCAAAATTAAAAGATGAAAATAAATCTGCTCATTTAAAATTTTATAACTTTAGTGAATATATAACAGAAGCAGGTAACTATTTTGAAAATTTATCTGAAAATATATGTAATCAGATATACGTAAATAATAAATTAGATATTAATAAATTTAAAACATATGAACATATCATTCAAACATATATAATATATAATATATTAAAAAAAGTATATAATTCAGATTTAGATAAAATAAATAATAAACATGTAGAAAGTATTATAAAATTAATAAGTACAAATAAAAATGGTACAATTTCACTACCTAATAAAAAAGGAATTAAAGAATATAATTATTTCTATATTGATAACATAAAACAAAATAATAAAATAGATATAATCTTAAAAGATAAAGTAACTTTACCTAATGGTAGAAGCATAGAAATAATTAATAATTCTAATGAAAAGAGTAATAATGTAATATACTTAAATAGTAATATATTAGAATTACCACTTCATATTCGTAATCGTAAAACAGGAGACAAAATAAAAATTAAAAACATGGATTCATATAAAAAAGTTAGTGATATATTTATTAATGAAAAAATTTCTAAACAAGAAAGGGATAATTATCCAATAGTTGTTGATAATAAAAATGAAATAATTTGGCTTCCAGGATTAAAAAAATCACATTTTGATAGCCAAAAGAGTGGAAAATATGATATAATACTTAAGTATAATTAATGAAGGGAGAAAACATGAATAAAAAAGTAGTTAAAAAAAGTATATTTTCATATGTTATATTAGCACTTGTTATTCTTGGAGTAATATACTTTTTAAATGTATTAAATAAAAAAGTAAATGATCTAAGCTATAGTGAGTTTATTAATGCCATGAATAAAGGTGAAATAACAGAGTTAACAATTACACCAAGTGGAAGTGCTGGTGTCTATCAGTTAACAGGAACAATGAAAGATTATAAAGAGAATGAGTCATTTAAAGCAACTGCACCAATAGCTGATGAAACAATTAAAGAAATATATGAAGGAAGAACTGAACATGATTTTGAATTAAAAACAAAATCAGATCCTTCATCAAGTTTATTTTGGAGTTTAGTAATTAATATATTACCACTTGTATTATTAGTAGGAATAGGATTTTTCTTTATATCAAGACAAATGGGAACAGCTAAAAATTCCCTTGACTTTGGTAAAAGTAGAGCCCGTCTTACAAGTGATAAAGACAAAGTAACATTCAAACAAGTAGCAGGATTAACTGAAGAAAAAGAAGAAGTAGCAGAATTAATTGACTTCTTAAAAGATCCTAAAAAATTTCAAAAAATGGGTGCTAGAATACCAAAAGGTGTTTTATTAGTTGGACCTCCAGGAACAGGAAAAACATTACTAGCTAAAGCAGTAGCTGGAGAAGCTAATGTACCATTTTACTATATAAGTGGATCAGATTTCGTAGAATTATTTGTTGGTGTTGGAGCAAGTCGTGTTCGTGATATGTTTAAACAAGCCAAAAATAATGCACCATGTTTAATATTTATCGATGAAATAGATGCTGTAGGACGTCAAAGAGGAGCAGGCTTAGGTGGAGGACACGATGAACGTGAGCAAACACTTAACCAATTACTTACCGAAATGGATGGATTTGGAGCAAATGAAGGAATAATTATTATAGCCGCAACTAATCGTCCAGATGTCTTAGACCCTGCCTTACTTCGTCCAGGACGTTTTGATAGACAAGTAACAGTTAACTTGCCAGATGTAAAAGGAAGAGAAGAAATCTTAAAAGTTCATGCCCAAGGTAAAACTTTTGCTAAAAATATAAAATTAGAAAATATAGCTAAAAGAACAGTAGGATTTAGTGGAGCTGATCTAGAAAACCTATTAAATGAAGCTGCCTTATTAGCTGTTAGACGTAATAAGAAAAGTATTACAATGGCTGAAATAGATGAAGCACACGATCGTGTATTAATGGGACCTGCTAAAGTAACTAAAAAATACACAGAGCAAGAAAAGAAAACAGTTGCATACCATGAAGCTGGTCATGCCGTAGTAGGCATTAAACTTGAAGGAGCAAACGAAGTTCAAAAAATAACTATTATTCCTCGTGGTTCTGCTGGTGGATATAACCTAATGCTTCCAAAAGAAGAAACATTCCTATCAACTAAAAAAGAATTACTAGAAACAATTAGTGGATTACTTGGTGGACGTGTAGCCGAAGAATTAATCTTTCATGAAGTAACAACTGGAGCCCATAATGACTTTGAAAAAGCAACAAAAATAGCTCGTGCTATGGTTACAGAATATGGAATGAGTGATTTAGGCCCAGTTCAATTTGAACACCAAGAATCAAGCGTATTCTTAGGTAGAGATTATAACAAGAGTCGAAACTTCTCAAGTCAAGTTGCCTTTGAAATAGATCAAGAACAGAGAAAAATTATTAATGAATGCTATGAAAAAACAAAGAAAATTATTAAGGAAAATAAAGATTTATTAGAATTAATAGCTAATACATTATTAGAATATGAAACAATCACCAAAGAGCAAATTGATTATTTAGTAGAACATGGTCATATGCCAGATGAAGAAACACATGAAGTAGAAGAAAAAAATGAAGAAAAGAAGAAATAGAATTTCCTATTTCTTTTATTTTGTGATATAATAATGCCCTCGGAGGAAAAACTATGAAAAAAATATCCATAAATTATTTATATATAGAAGTAACAAGAAAATGCACAATGAAATGTAATCATTGTCTACGTGGAGATAGTCAAAATATAAGTTTAAATGTAAATGATATAAATGAATTATTTACTAATAATGAATTTCAAATTACCAATATTAACAACGTAATTATTACTGGTGGAGAGCCAACTTTAAATTACATAGTAATATTGCAAATAATAAAACAAATTATATCAAAAAATATCATAATTGAAAATTTTAATTTACAAACCAATGGAAGCATATATAATCAACAACTTATTGATGGATTAAATGAATTTTATAACTACTTAAAATTGCATAATGAAAAACCAAATCTACATTTAATATGTTCTCAAGATCAATTCCATAGACCACCCAAAAAAGAAATATTAGATAAATATAAAAAATTACCATATTTTATAAGTAACTATGTATATTTATCTGAAAATCAAATAATAAGAGTTGGAAAAGCTCAAGAAAATAATTTAGGAAATAAAGAATCAAATTATGAAACATATTTGTATTTTGATTTATATAAACATAATAATTATCCAGTAATATTATCAGATAATGATGATAATATTTTAATAAATGAATTATATTTAAGTTCCAAAGGATTATATAGTTTTCATATAATTGATGTACCATTCAAAGAAATAGATGAACTATGTATATATAATAATCAACAAATGTCAGATATGATTAATAATTATAGTAAATTACAAAAAGATAAAATTAAAAGGAAGCAATAACTTCCTTTTAAAAAACCTGTTTAAAGCAAATATCTGCTTTATTTTTCCAATATAAATGATGAAATTCATTAATAAGTTTTGATGCTTTACTAAAAAAATCAGTATAATCAGCATTAGCCCTATTACTCATTATAGCTAAAACATAAGGATATTCATCATATACAACTGCCATATCATGGATTATTTCATAATGCCATCCCGATTTATGAGCAACAATAACACCTTCATCGGCACTAACAAGACCAAATACTGAATTATAAAAATGATTCATTAATTCTTTAGATAAATCAGTATCAGTTAAAGAATAATTATATAATTCTTTCATATAAATAACCCCATCATGAGAACTAATATTACCCCAAATACCATATGACCAAAAATTATCTGCACCTTTATCTTTCCAAAAATTTTTAACACTTTCATAATCTAAACTATAAGCAGTCATTTGATACGCAATATTATCACTCTCAACAAGTGCCATTTTAACTAAATCTCTTAACTTGTATTGAGTACCATAAAGCTGATATTGAATAGTACCAGAACCCTCTAAATAATAATTTGGTAAGTAAGTTATATATGATTCCAAATCAACATTGCCATTTTCTGCTTGCTCATATAAATATATTTCCGTTGGTGCTTTAATAGTACTAGCAGTAAAATATTGCTGATTTTCATTGTAAGATATATGAAGACCAGTGTACATGTCTTCATAACTAAAAGATAAACTAAAATTTGGATTACTAAACAGATTATAAATTTCATTTAATTTATCCTTCATTTCTTTTGTAAATTTTTCTTCCTTTAAAGGATATTCGTAGCACTTAATATATTTAGAAACATCATTATTTTTTTTATCAGAACTAAACTTAATAGAACTATCATTATATAAAATATCAATTTCTCCCTTATACTCATCATTAGAAACATTATATTTACTTAATCTATCATTAAGACCATAAACAACTAAAACTAAACTAACTAAAGCATATACAATTAATAATTTAATAAAAATAATTGATAACTTCTTTCCTAAATACATCCTACACCTCCCTATTATACATAATTATTGTAGCACGCCCCTCTAAAATAAGTCAAATGAAAAGTTAAATTTCAGTTTTTATCAGTAAATAAGAATTGTAAGACTAAATTGGTAGAATTTATATAAAATACTACCAATTTTTTTCCAA
>CACYFN010000037.1 GCA_902773675.1 uncultured Erysipelotrichaceae bacterium
AAATATGAAACTTGGTTTAATAAATTAATTAGTCCATTTAGAATACATGATTTTGAAAATGGGCAGTTTTCAGTTTCATTAGATCAAAGTGAGTATTGGTATGATTGGAACGAAGAAATTAAAAGCAATTCGCCTTATGGTGATGGTCATTGCTATAATGATGCCTTTTATGATTATTTAGGAAAAGTATCAAAGACATTAAATAGTAAATTAAACTATGATTCAGAAAATGGTATGTTTTGTGTTTATACTGATGACATAAGAATTGCTGATGAAGTCGCTTATAAATTATCTCAACTTTATAAAGATGAAAGCAAAATGATTGAACTTATCAAAGATACTAAAGCTAATTATGGATATGTCTTTGATGTTCATATATAAGGGGGATGATTTATAGATAAACGAAAAAGATTAAAATATAAAAATACATTATGGTTTGTTAATGTTTCTACTTATCAAAGTAAGAGAATGAAACTAACCATTTCAAATAAAAAACAAGAAATCGAAGTAACTATTGATTTAAAAGATGCCTATCTTGATAATGGTCATGTTTTTTTAGATCCTGAAATAAAAGATAATGGTATTTTAAAAGCATTAAAAAAATCAAGAATATTAAGACAGATAGATGGAACTCTTTGTTATGATTATAAATTAATTCCAGTTGCTCTGCTTAATAATGGGATACTTCGCACTTATGATTATTCAGGTGTTTTAGAACACATGGAAAAGATAACTAATAAGGAGGATTGATCTATAAATAATAATAGATTGAAGTTATATAATACTCATCTAACTTTAAGGTTAGATAAAAAAGAAAAACAAATATTAAGAAAAAATGCTTATAAAAATAAAATGACCATGTCTAATTATATTAGACTTCTCATTAATATGGATAATCGCTTAAATGAAATAAAAAGAAATAATATTAAAAATGATAAGTGTTCTACTGAAATTGCAAAGATAATGCTTAATATTGGGAGGGATATAGATGTTTAAGAAAAAATCTAAACTTCCAAAAACAATAGCAGATTTTATTCCATTTCAAGATGTATGGAATAATTTAGTTTATTTGGATAACAATAGAATTGTTGGTGGAATAAAAATTGGTTCCATTAACTTACACTTATTATTTGATGAAGAACAAAAAATTAAAGTAGCAGAACTTAAAAAAGTTCTTAATTCAATAGACTACCCTGTTAAGATTTTTAGTGTGGATAAACCTATTAATCTTGATGATAATTTAAATCTATTAGGATCTAAAATTAAATCAGAAAATAATAAAAATAAAATTAAATTATTGGAAGAAGATTATAATTTTGTCCAAGATCTAAATAATAAGAAATGGGTTGTTAATCGTGAATTCTATTTGATCATGGAAGAAGATTCTGAGAATGAGCAAATATTAAATCAAAAACTAAATGATTTAATTCAAGAATTCATCTCTATTGGATTACATAGTGAACGAGTATCTAGTGAAGAATGGCGAGACTTATTATATATTATTTTAAACCCTGTCACATCGCTCGACATCTTTAAAAAGGATGCCACAGGTATAACTCGTTCATTTAAAGAGAAAATCGCCCCAAATGGCTTAAAATTCAATGAAAAGGATATAATGTTGGGTGATGCTTATGTAAGTGTTGTGACACTTCGAACATACCCATCTATTGTTGGTGTTGCATGGTTAGGTGCAGTTGCTAATGTTAATCATACTCGTATGGTTATGACAATTTCCCCTATGGATGCTCTTGATATCAGCAATACCTTAAAGAAAAGTATGTCAGAGGTTAAATCAAAACTAATGAATACTAATAATTATAATGATGAAGTTGTATTAAATAATCAGTTAGATGATTATGTACAGCTAGTAAATAGAATTGATCGTGAACATGAGAAGTTCTCATTATTGACGGTCAATTTTTTATGTTATGGTGATTCTAAAGAGAATATGGAAAGAGCCAAGAAAGAATTAAAGACTACACTCTCTGCTTATGGTATGGGTGGTACTGATTTAATGTTCGAACAAGAACGATCATTAAAAATGTGTATGCCTACTTTATATAGAGATTTAGAAAAAGAATTTGGACTTCCAATTCCTATGATGACTACTGCATCATCATTCCCATTTATTTTTCAAACTTTACAGGATGATGGCGATGCTATGATGATTGGTACTGATTCATTAGGAAGTTTATTATTCTTTGATTTATGGAAAAGAACTAGTAAAAGGAACAATTCAAATGCAGTTATTATTGGTAAGTCAGGATCAGGTAAATCTACTCTGATTAAAAAACTTATTCGTGGTAACTGGTGTCGTGGTTCTAAAGTTATTGTTATAGATCCTGAACGAGAATATAAGGATTTATGTGAAAATATTAACGGAACTTGGATTGATTGTGGTACTGGTTCTCATGGAATTATAAATCCACTTGAAGTTAGAAAAGGTGCTGATGATTCAGAGGATGAGAAAAAAACTATTAACAATGATTTATCAAGACACTTTCAAACTTTTAGAACTTTTATAAAATATTACTTACAAGATTTAACTGCTTATGAGTTAACTAAAATTGAAGAAATACTTATAGAAGTATATAAAGATAAGAACATAGATTTTGATACTGACCTATCTAAATTATCAAGTGAAGACTACCCTATAATGCAAGATTTATACGACAAAGTTGTTGATACATTGAAACAAGCTAAAGCAAATAAAGAGGCACGAAATGTTATTGAGTCATTAGAAAAGATTTCATCAATGTTAAAGAAATCTACTATTGGTGCTGATGCTAGAATCTTTAATGGTCATTCAAGTATTAATGTGGATAATTCATCAGACTTTATTGTTTTAGATATTCATAGTCTTGTTGATTCAGATGAAACTATATTAAGAACTCAATTCTTTAATATATTATCTTGGTGTTGGAATGAGATTAGTCGTGACCGAAACGAACAAGTAATTCTTGTATGTGATGAGGCACACTTACTTATAGATCCTAACAATAAAGATGGTATTGATTTCTTAAAAAGGACAGCAAAAAGAATTCGTAAGTATAATGGCTCACTATGGATAATTTCGCAGAACTTAATCGATTTTACTTCTCAAGGTATTGAACGATTTGGTCAGGTTATTATAGATAATAGTTCTTATATCTTGGTCATGGCACAGGGACAAAAAGAAATTGAGGCAGTTCAAAAAATGATGAACCTGTCCGAGTCAGAGATTCAATTTTTAACTACTGCATCTCGTGGTCAGGGATTATTTGTTATTAGTCAGGACACTCGATTACCAATTCAAATCCATTTACGAGAAGAAGAAAAAGATTTATTTGGTAATGCAGGTGGTCGTTAATGAATGACATAAAAAAAGTATATTTAATTTTAAAACTTTCACCTGCTATTATGGTACTATTTATTATTGCATTAGTTTTATTGATTGCAGATGGTTCTAATGGTGATCCATCTGCTGAACCTGTTGGTGATGTTTCAGAGTTTACTGCACCATTTAGAATGAATGTTAATTATACAATTACATCCCCATTTGGTTCTCGTAGTGATCCATTTACTGGTGAGGAATCATTTCATAGTGGTATCGATTTATGGGCACCAGCAGGAACTGATATCGTTGCATCTGCAGGTGGTAAAGTTTATAAAACTGGATATGAAGCTAATGGTCTTGGTAATTATGTAAAAATACAACATGATGTTAGTGGTGTGACATACTACACTGCTTATGGTCATATGCTTGATAATTCCATTGTAGTATCTGAAGGTCAAATAGTTAAAGCAGGTGACAAATTGGGAACCATAGGTCAGTCAGGTCGTGCAACAGGAATTCATGTTCATTTCATGCTCATGACTCCTAATTGTACATATAGCAAATCTGATTTAAAGGATCCTAAAAGTATTATTGATAATGATTTAGCAAGGAGGAAAAATTATAAGCCAAATCTCGAATTACAACCAAACCAACGATATGAACCAATCCAACCATTACAACCAGTCGGAAGATAGTTTAATAGAAACTTATGCACTTCAAGTTGCAAGTGTACTCCATAAAACTGGAAAAGGTTCTTTTACGATTGATGAAATAGTTGATAAGGTTAAGGAAATTGTTAAGGAAGAAGAACTTGTAGAACCTGTTATGATTGAGGTTCAACAAGTACTTATAAATAAATATAATTATGAAATTATAAATACTAATATTAAGTTTGATATTGATATATAGGACATCATAAGGTTCCTTATTTCAATATTTTTGTTTTAGAAAACTTTTTAAAAAGGTTCTCTAGAGCCCAGTTTTGGTAGTTTATTTGTTATAACGTTTGTTAGACAATATGCCCTATTTTTAAAGATTTCAGTATTAAAGGTGTTAGACAAAAGTAAGACATTTAAGAATATGTATGACAAAGTAAAACTTTGGAAACCCTTTAAATTAGGGCTAAACTACCCACTGGGTAGTTGTTTGTCAGCCACACTTATCCTGATAAAAAGTAGTCTTAAAGTTGTGTCCTTTTTTCGTTGTTTTTCATTGAAATTAATGACTCTATTTTGTGTCATAAGTTTTTTACTATGGAGGTGATAATATTAATAATAATGGATGTACTTTTATTAAGTTTAGAATAGATGATAATCTAAACAATGCCTTTAAAAATATTCTTGAAAAAGAAAAGATAACTCAACAAGAGTTATTAGAAAAGTTAGTTAAGGAATATGTACTTAAAAATCTAAATCTATTAATAAGTAAGGACACTAAATAATGAAGGAAGAAAGAATTACAATTCGAGTCACTCCTGAAGATAAAAAAGAAATTGAATTACTAGCAGAAAAATATAAAATGAATATATCAAGGTTCGTTTATAGTACCATTAAAGAAAAAATGGAAACTAATAAATTAACCGATAGTCAGGAACAATTTATGGAACTATTTGATATTGCATTTAAAAAAAGTTTTGATTCATTTTTTAAACAATTAATGGTCGTTATAAATCGTATTGAGTTTAATAGCAGATGGTCTATCAAGCAAACTGATATTTTTATGAACCAATTAAAAATACCACAAACTGAAGATGAATTAAGTTTATCTATAATAGATCATCCTGTAACTGAAGTTGCTCATCGTGAGGTACTTAAAGATATAAGAAAGATGTCCAGTAAAAAGCACGAGCTAGATAATGAGTAGTTCCAATATTGTAGTTCGTGTTAAGTACCAACATTGTAACGATTTAAGGAAAAGTGTTGGCAAGACAATCAGCTATATAAGTGATAAGAAAAAAGCAGATGCTACATCAATTGATGAATATGATATTTTAAAAGATTATATGCAGTTTGCTAATAATGATTCTTATCTTTATGAAGATAAAGAGTCATTTACTTGGTCTAGTAATGGTGATATAGATGCTAAAAAAGATTTATCTAATATGAATGATTTAGATTCTAAAGGTTATCTTTGGAGTCTTGTTATTTCATTCCCACCAGAGTTTGCAATTAACAATGGTCTTATAACTAAAGTTGATTATTATAATCTTACTAAAAATATAATGCCACAATTATTAACTGGTATGGGATTCAAAATGAATAATGTAACGTGGTACTGCAGTTTGCATCGCAATACTGATAATCCACATTTACATATTAACTTTTTTGAACATCATAAATCCATTTCTAATCCTAAAGTTCCATATGATTTAATTTATAAATTAAAAAGCAATATAGGTAATTATTTAATAGATAATGAAAAGTTTTATAAATTAAGAGATGAAGAATTCAAGTCCATTACAGGATCCATTTCACTTGCAGAATTAACTAGAATTAAAAATCAAAAGTTATTTGGTGATAAGTATCGTAGAGACTTAAATAAAATGCTACTTAATTTATATGAGGTACTTCCACCTAAAGGAAGATTACAATATAATTCAAAAAATATGAGTCCATATAAAGGTCAGCTTAATAATATAATTGAATATATATTATTACATGATTCTACTAAATATAAATATGCTCGTTATATAAAATTATTAGAAGAACATCAAAAAGAATTAACAGCTATCTATGGTTCATCATCTGCTAATAAAAATAAAGAATACTATAATAATCAAATTAATAAGTTATATGCCAAGATTGGTAATGAGATATTATCTAATTATAAAATATATCAATCTATGGGAACTATGGAAAAAGAAAAAGAATTTTTGAAAAAGCATATTAAGGATCTAAAATTCAAAAGTTCTGCATATAAAAAGCAAGATAACATAGATAAAGTTGCTAAAGACTTAAATCGTATATGTAATCTTGCAGGACTTAATCATTTAGAAAAAAGATATGTATTTAAAAATTGGATTTCTAAATCTAAATATAATATTAATGTTGATGCTTTGTTAAGCAGTATGGATAATTTAAACACCGACATGAGTTCTACAGAGTATTATAAAATATTAAGATCATTAAATTATGATTATGAACGATATTCAAAATATAAAAACAAAGTTTTCTATCAAGAACTCAATTATAAAAAGTTTATTAATCAAGCTATGAACTATTTAGAGTATGAATTGGAGCAAGAAGAAAAACAAATAATTAATGAACTTGAATATGAGCTGTCAGAATATTAAAAACATATGATATAATATTAAATGAATTTGGAGGTGTTTAAATGAGTTGGGAAACAATTAGTACTAAAAAAATTAAATGCCCATGTGGGAAAGGTTTTATTAAACAAGAGACTAAAGGTGATGATTGGAATCGCTACGAAGATGAAACACCAGTTATAATGTGCGATGATTGTTTTAAAAAATATAAAATAGAGTCAAAATATTTTTGCCCAAAACCTAAACATGATTATACAATTTACTATTGTGTAAATAAAGATAATGAAAATGAAAAAATAAAATTGGATTTATAAATATGAATAATACTAAATTTGTTCCATTAATTAATTCTGATGAAAAAGAGATTATTATTCAACTAATTAATGAATATTCAATTGATATCAAAAATTTATATATAAATATAGGTGATGGGAAATATATTTCAGGAATTCTTGGATCTGCAGATAAGTCAATTAAAAATCATTTTAAGTATAATCATTTTATAGAATCAATTAACGATTTATCAGAAAAAACAAAATTGTCTATTATTAGGTGTATTAGCGAATATGAAAAAGTAAATTATTATGGGTATAACCCAATGACTAATTCAATATCCAAAGAAGAAAACAATGCATATTATTATATGGAAAATGCATTGTTTAGAGAACTTATATTATGGGATTCTTTGGCTCAATTATATAATATATATTTTGATCTTAATAAAGATGTTTCAAAAGTTAGTTATAAAAAAATAATAAAAGAATTGTTAGACTCTAATTATAAGGATGTTGATTTTAAACAAATATATAATTATATTTATGAAAAATTTGATATTTCAAATAAGGATATAGATGTAGGAATTCACGATTATATATGCAATTTAAGGCATCAAATGACTCATAGGTATTCAATCGCCATTACATCGCTTTCAGAAAATACAAATTTAAGAGCAATGCCAGATTCTATATACAAAATAGCAAAAGATTATAATATTGTTCATAAATATATAAATGAAATATTAAATTTAATTATTAAAAAAATAGTATGATTAATTTCATACTATTTTACTTTGCCACATAACCAGTCTAATGACACATCGTATTTAGTGCATATTTGATAAGCAAATGCAGTAAGTACTAATGTCTTGCCAGTTTCATATGCAGATATAGTTGACGATGTCGTATTAAGTTCACTTGCTAGATCTCGAAGTGTCAGTTTATTGTTTTCTCTTATTTCTTTTATTCTACTACCTATCAATTTTTTATTAAGTTCTTTAATCTCTTTAATATCAGAGTTAGTTCTTTCATTAGATAAACCTAAAACATAATCCATTGAAGTTTTATAGTAATTGCATAAATTGTTTAGGTGTTTTAAAGGAATAATTTTAGTTCCTTTTTCCCATAATGAATATGTTTGTTGAGTGACTCCAAGTTTATTGGCAAGGTCTTTTTGAGATAAGTCTGCATATTCTCTTAAATCAAATAATCTCTTTTCATTCATAATCAACCACCAATATAATTTTCCCATTAAAATGTCAATTATTTAAATTTCACAAACAAATACGAGCAAAGTATGATATAATAGTATTTGTAGTAAAAAATGTAGTAAATCTTAAACAAAGATGGAGGGATGATATTGAGTAATGATTTTATCTTGGCTGATACAGATCAAACCAAGAGATTAAAAGAAATTTGTTTAAGTAGTAGTGCATATTCTTGTAGTGGGGAAATTTATAAATTATTAAGTCGTGAAGTTCTTCACGAACTAGTAAAACGGATTCCTAATAAAAGTATTAAACTTCCTAGTGATTTGTTGTATGGTAAAAAAGTTATCACTGGAGAAGAAAAGTTTTTAGAAAATTTGGATAAGTATATAGGATATATCAGAGATAGATATTTAATTGATCATATTGAATTAACTATCTTAATTGAATTAAGTTTAAATAATAAATATAACGATATTCTTTTTGATATGAATGATTATCATCACAATCAAAATTATAAAAAATATCATGATGCTTTTAGAAAAATGTTTTTATTCAATTTCTATGATAACATTCGTTTTTATTCTAAATATGTCGATAATTCTGAAGCGATCTATTTATTTTTAGATGAGACAAAAGATTTAAACTTTGAAGATCCTAAAGACATTATATTACTTGAAAATCTATTTATTAAAATATTTAATAATAGATATAGTAATTTGTTTAATTCATTTATTCCTAATAAGGAAGTTGATGAAGACAAATATGATTTCTATATTCATCAAGTAAATTGGGTATTATCTGACTATTATGAAAAAGGTTCTTATTCATTTAAACTAACTGATGATGATCATTATATCGATGTATATAATGGTGATAAATTAATATTTAATGTTGTTAAAAATAAAAAATTAGATAAAGAGATTAAAGTTAGATTTGGTATAATAAATAAAAACTTTTGTGGTGATAAAATAATTACTTTTACAAAACAAGAATTCAAAGATATTCTAAATAGATTAAAAAATATTGATAATCATAAAAGATATGATGTTAATTATGATTTTATAGATTCAACTCTTGTAATGAACTTTTGGAACTATGAGGGTACTCAATTTTTAGACATCTATTTTGAATATTCAAATAATGGTGATAAGTTTGTTATTGGATTAGATCCTGAAGATACTAAAAACTTATATAAACTAATTAAGGAACAAGTGTAATTCACTTGTTTTTATTTTGGAGGGATAAATGTAAAAATTAGAAAATATTTTAATTACTTTCTTTTAATTATCTTAACATTTTTTGCATCAGCTAACATTTGTTATAACCTAACATATATTATAGACAATAATATTCATTTATCATGGAACTTAAATATCTTTTACTCCTTTCTAAAAACTATAACTGATTTCAGTTTAATGTTTGGTTCTATTTTATTAATGTCTATTATGATGCTATTTATTTTAAAATATGATAAAGAGTTTAAATTAAAGTTTAGGAGATTTAAAAAGATGCCTGAAGAAGATGGTTCATTTGAATATGGTTCATCTCGTTGGGCAACTAAAAAAGAAATTAAGAAAAATTATAAAACTTGGACTATTGATTCTAAATTAAAGTCAGGTGGTATTCCAGTAACTTATATGGATGGTAAATATTATTATTCAGATAAATTTGATCATACTTTAATTATAGGTTCTACTGGATCAGGTAAAACAATTAGTTGTATTCTACCTTTAATATTTAATCTTGCTAATGCAGGTGAGTCTATGGTTATTAATGATACTAAAGGCGAACTATATTCATATACTGCTGATTATTTAAAGAAACATGGTTATCAAATAAGAATAATTAATTTAAGAGATGCTCTCGCTAGTGATGGTTGGAATCCACTCCACTTGCCATATAAATATTATAAAAAAAATAATATTGATGAGGCAGGAGATATGATTGAAAACTTTTCTAAATCATTATGTAAGAACTTATCGAGCAAAGATATGTATTGGGAAAAATCTGCTAATGCAGTATTAAATGCTCTTTGTTATGCTCTTATTGAAGATGCCCCAAGTGAGTCACAAGTTAATTTATATTCTATATATAATTTATTAGTAGAACATGGAACTAAAACTATTGATAGATTTAATTCATTAGATCTATACTTTCAACAAAAGCCTTTTGGTAGTTTAAGTAAAATGAGTTATGCTACAGGATCTTTTGCTAAAGGTGAAACAAGAGCCACTCTATTCTCGGTTCTTGCCACTGTCATCAAGATGTTTAGTGATACAGGTATTGCTAATTTAACGAGTCGAACTGATTTTGAATTAGATGATATAGGTAAAAAGAAAACTGCAGTATTTTTAATTATTCCTGATGAGAAAGAGTCAAGACATGAACTTGCATCTTTATTTATCGATCAATGTTATCAAGCATTAGTTAATACAGCTCAAAATATGAAAGATGGTAAGATGCCTGTTAGAGTTAATTTTATTCTTGATGAATTTGCCAATATGCCCCCTATAAGTTCTATATCTAACAAAATTACAGTCTCTCGATCTCGTAATATACGATTTTATTTGGTAATTCAGGACTTTGACCAAATTAAGGAAACATATAAAGATTCTGCAGGTACCATTAAATCAAATTGTACTAATTGGATTTATTTATTAACTAGTGATAATGAGACGGCTAAAGAAATAAGTAATCGTTTAGGAAAATATACTATTTCTAGCAATCGTATATCAACATCAACTCGTTTAGAACAATTAGATTATAATATTTCAAATGATAAATCTTTAATAGGTCGTGAATTATTAATGCCTGATGAATTGATGAGATTTAAACTTGGCGAAGGTTTATTTATGGCTACTAGACAATACCCTATTAAATCAAATTTTATTCCTATTTCAAATTATGGTTTTAAGATTAAAATGTCAGTAATTCCTAAAAAACAAAAAGACTTCAA
>CACYFN010000038.1 GCA_902773675.1 uncultured Erysipelotrichaceae bacterium
ATTCACAATTCAATTATAAAGCATTTTTTAGGTTTTAACCATTTTTATTTGTTTTCAATGATTAGTTTTATAAATCTCCCCACTTTAGAAACACTATCTTTTAGTTATATTTTTTTGCTTTTTTTAAAATTTAATGTTAAAATATAGTTGGAGGTAGTTATGGAAAAGAAACAAACTTATACAGCTGGTTTAGTATTGGGTATTTTATCTATTCCTTGTGGAATTATAATTGCTCTTGCTGGTTGGGTACTTGGTATTGTGGGAATTATACTTAATTTAAAGAAAAAGGAAGAAATGAATACTACAGCTGGTTTAGTTTTAAGTATTATTGGATTAGTTTTATCGATTTTAAACTCAATACTTGGAATTATTATTTATTATGGAGTGTTAGCATAACATTTCTTTTTTTGATATGGAGAGTGAATTATGGTAAAGATACCTTTTATTGTAAAATATATTTTAAAATGTGTTAAAGAAGAAAATAATGTCAATTTAGAATCATATACTAATGATGTTTTAAAGAGAGATTATATTGTTTTTAAATCTGAGAATGAATTTATTAATTTTTTTAAGGATTATTATGCTGATTTTTTTTCTAAGTGTACTTATGGCGATATTAAAACTTTATCTGAATATACAGGATATAATTATAAATTTATAAATGCTATCTTGCGTGGAAATTGGAATTATAATGAGCATGGTTATTGTGATGATAAGGTTCGTGAAAGATGGAGAAATTGTGCTGATGAGATAAAAGAGGTTTTTAAAAAAGCTCCTGATTGTTTATCTGGTGATATTAAAGTTTATAGGGGAGTAAGTATTAGTAGTTTTAAGGAATATGGTGTAACTAGTTTAGATGATTTAAAAGATTTAGTTGGTACTTATTATTATGATTTGGGTTTTACTAGCACTTCTTTACTTAGAAATAAGAGTTTTTTTGATCGAGAATTTGATTATCATAATGATTGTAATATTGAAATAGAGTATATGATACCTCAAGAATGTAGTGATGGAATTCCGGTTATTAATGAAGATATGAGTTATTCTGTATCTCAATGTGAGTTTGTTATTAATTCGGATAGTTTATCTAAAATAGTTGATGTTCAAGTTGATAGGGAAGCTAATAAAGCTTATATTAAGGCAATATTAATTCCTACTAAAGTATGGAATAAAAGACATGAAAAGGATAATAGTATTAAGAAATAATTAAAATGGAGTATTTATGAATGATATTAATGAGTTAAAAGAAATGATTGATGAAGTAGATAATATTGTGGTATTTACTGGTGCAGGAGTATCTACTGATAGTGGTTTAAAGGATTTTAGAAGTAGTGATGGAATATATCATATTAAACTAGATTATAATAAGAGTCCAGAGTATATGCTTAGTAGTAATTGTTTTTATAATGAAACAGAGTTATTTTATGATTTTTATAAGAAGTATATGATAGTTGTTAATGTGAAACCTAATATTACTCATAAATATTTAAAAAAATTAGAAGATATTGGTAAGTTAAAGTGTGTTATTACGCAGAATATTGATGGTTTACATAAATTAGCGGGAAATAAAAATGTATGTGAAATACATGGAAGTATATATAGAAATTATTGTGTTAAGTGTAATAGAAAATATGATTTAGATTATATTAAAAAAAGTAAAGGAATACCTAAATGTGAATGTGGTGGTATTATTAAGCCAGAGGTTACTTTGTATGGAGAGATGTTACCGGAAGATGAATATAATAATTCTATTAAAGCAATTAGTAAATGTGATATGTTAATGGTACTTGGAACTTCTTTAACAGTTTTTCCAGCAAGTGATTTAATTAATTATTTTAGGGGAAAATATTTAGTAATTATTAATAAAGATAAAACTAATTATGATTATAAAGCTAATTTAGTTATTCATGATAGTTTAGGAAATGTTTTTAATGCTATTAGTTAGTGTTCTATTTTATTTTTTTTGTGCTATTATATATATGGAGGTTAAAATATGAATATAGGAGATAATGTGAAACTAATTAATAATGTTATTTATAGTAGTGTAAATGATGCTGCTACTGGATTAAATTTTAGTGATTCTTTATATGATGGTGATATGATATATAAAGTAATGAATATTGTATTAGATAAAGATGGGGCTGTTGCAAATTGTTCAGATAAAGATACTTTTGATAATATGGTTAGTAAGGGATATAATATGGTAGCTGTCGCTATTGGTGATGGAAGTGAAATCTTTGGATATGAGCCATTTGGTAATTTACAAGTTGTAAGAGAAAAACATATGTAGTATTAAAATTTTTTATACTAAATTGAAGATATATGAAGATTTACATCTTCTTTTTTGATATAATGAAAGAGTGATGTTTATGAAAAGGTGTAGATGGGTAAATTTAGATAATAAATTATATGTAGATTATCATGATAAAGAATGGGGAGTACCTAAATATGATGATAATGAATTATTTGAATTATTAATTTTAGAAATGTTTCAAGCAGGACTTTCTTGGGAATGTGTTTTGAATAAGAGAGAGAGTTTTAGGAAGTGTTTTGATAATTTTGATTATAAAAAAATTAGTAATTATGATGAAAATAAAATTAATGAATTAATGAATAATAAAGATATTATTAGAAATAAATTAAAGATTAAGGCTAGTATTATGAATGCAAAAGTATTTATCAATATACAAAATGAATTTGGTAGTTTTTCAAATTATATATGGGGATTTACTAATAATAAAATAATATATAATTGTATGGTTACACATAATGAATTGTCTGATAAAATAAGTAAAGATTTAAAGAAACGAGGTATGAAGTTTGTAGGTAGTATTATAATTTATTCTTATCTACAAGCAATAGGAATTATTAATGATCATGAAAATGGTTGTTATTTGTATAAGGAGTTAATATGAAAAAGTTATTAATAATTATATTATGTTTAATTTGTTTGGTTGGTTGTGATGATGTTGTTTTAAATGATGAAATTGATAATAAAGAAGTTATAAATACAAAAGAAGAAAAAATTAATTATGGAATTTTTAGTGATTATTATGATTTAGCTTTAAATAAATTAAATAGTTTAAGTGTTGAAGAAAAAGTAGGTCAGATGATATTTTCTAGAATGCCTAGTAGTGATGTAGATAGGGCTGTTAAGGATTATCATGTTGGTGGTTTTGTTTTGTTTGGTGTTGATTTTAAGAATAAAACTAAGAAGCAAGTTATTGATGAGATTAAATTAATTCAAAAAAGTGCTTCTATTCCATTACTTCTAGGTGTTGATGAAGAAGGGGGAAGTGTTGTTAGAATAAGTAGTAACTCTAATTTATATTCTCATAGATTTGAATCTCCTATGAATATTTATAATGAGAGTGGTATGAATGGTATAATTAGTGATACTAATGAGAAGTCTAAATTACTTAAGGAATTAGGTTTAAATGTTAATCTTGCTCCAGTTGCTGATGTATCTACTGATAAAAATGATTTTATTTATGATAGAACATTAGGTAGGGGTGCTGAAGAGGTTAGTGAATATATTAAAAATGTAGTTAAAATTTATAATGAAAATAATATTGGTTCATGTTTAAAGCATTTTCCGGGATATGGTAATAATGTGGATACTCATACTGGTATTTCTATCGATAAGAGAGATTATAGTGAGTTTGAAAGTAAGGATTTTCTACCTTTTAAAGCTGGAATAGAAGAAGGAGTACCTAGTATATTAGTATCACATAATATAGTTATGAGTATGGATAAAGATATGCCTGCTTCAATATCTATTAACGTTCATAAGATACTTCGTGATGATTTGGGATTTACTGGGGTAATTATTACTGATGATCTTGCTATGGATGGAGTTAAAAAATATTCTAATAATGTTTATGTTGAAGCCGTTAAGGCTGGTAATGATTTATTACTTACTAGTGATTATGAGAAAACTTATAATGATATTATGGATGCTTTAAAAAATAAGGAAATTGACATTGAAGATATTAATAATAGTGTTTTAAGGGTACTTGCTTTTAAATATAGTTTGGGGTTATTAAAGGAGTGATTTTGTGCTTGATAATTTAAATGATAAACAAAGGGAAGCTGTTATAAATACAGAAGGTGCTTGTTTAGTACTTGCGGGTGCTGGTAGTGGTAAAACTAAGGTATTAACTACGCGTATTGCTTATTTAATTAAGGAGTTAGGAATTGATCCTAGAAGTATTTTAGCTATTACTTTTACTAATAAAGCTGCTAATGAAATGAAGGAACGTATTTCTAAGATGGTAGGTATTTATTCATACGAAATGCAGATTTCTACTTTTCACTCTTTTGGATTAAGTATTATTAGAGATAATTATGAGTTATTAGGCTTTAAGAAAAATTTTACTATTTTAGATAGTGATGATAGTTTACTGATTATTAAAAAGATACTTAAGGATATGGATAAGGATCCTAAGGAATTTAATCCTAAATCGGTAAGAAATAAGATTAGTAGTGCGAAAAATGAGTTAATTAGTCCTTCAAAGTTAAGTGAATTTAGTGTAAATGAATTTGATAGTGTTGTTGTTGATGTTTATAAAAAATATCAAGAGAAGTTAAAAAGTAATAATTCAGTTGATTTTGATGATTTACTAATGTACCCGATTATGTTATTTAATGATCATAAAGATGTACTTTTGAAGTATCAGGAAAGATTTAAATATATTTTAATAGATGAATATCAGGATACAAATCATGTACAGTATGTGTTAACTAAAATGTTAAGTGCTAAATATAAAAATATATGTGTAGTAGGAGATCAAGATCAATCTATTTATGGATTTAGAGGGGCTAATTATAGAAATATATTAAATTTTGAGAAAGATTATCCTGGTTGTAAGGTTATTTTTCTTGAACAGAATTATAGGTCTACTAAGAATATTTTAAATGCTGCTAATGATGTTATTAAGAATAATAAGAAAAGAAAAGATAAAAATCTTTGGACTGATAATGATAATGGTATTAAGATTAAGTATAAAAGATGTAATGATGAAAAAGATGAAGCTAGTTATGTTGTTAGGGAAATACTTAAATTACTTGAATCTGGTGAAAGACGAGAAGATATTGCTGTTTTATATAGAACTAATGCTCAATCAAGAAATGTTGAAGAGTTTTTACTTAAGGAAAATATATCTTATAAGGTAGTAGGTAGTTTTTACTTTTATAATAGACGTGAAATTAAGGATTTAATTAGTTATTTAAAACTAATTTATAATACTAGTGATGATATTAGTTTAAATAGAATTATTAATGTACCTAAAAGAGGAATTGGACTTAAGACATTAGAAAATTTAAGTAGTAAAGCTAATATTTTAAATATGAGTATGTTTGATACGATTGATAGTGGTAAAGAGTTAGTATTTAAAAATATGATGTTAGAGTTAATTGAAGCTAGTGATAATTTATCATTAACGGAATTAGTTGATTTAATACTTGACAAAACTGGTATGAAACAAGAATTAGAAAGTGAAAATAGTATTGAGGCTGAAGCTAGATTAGAAAATTTAGAAGAATTTAAATCTATTACTAAGAGTTTTGAGGATAAGTATGGTGTTATTTCTTTGGAAGAATTTTTAAATGAAATAAGTTTGGTATCAGATATTGAGGAACATAAAGATGAAACTGACGTTGTAACACTTATGACTGTACATTCTGCTAAGGGACTTGAATTTAAATATGTATTTATTATTGGACTTGAAGAAGGTATTTTTCCACATGCTAGATCTTTATTTGATAATGAAGAATTAGAGGAAGAAAGAAGACTTTGTTATGTAGCTATTACTAGAGCAAAAGAGAGATTATGGTTAGTATGTGCGGGAATTAGAATGTTATATGGTAATGATAGTTCTAATCCTCCTAGTAGATTTATTAAAGAAATTAGTGATGAATATTTAGATAAAGAAATTATTAAAAGAAATGATAAAAAGATTAGTATTATGGATAATATAAGTAGTGATACTGATTATAATATTGGTGATAAAGTAAGTCATAGTGAATTTGGTGAAGGAATAATTGTAATGGTTGATAAAAGTATTTTAACTATTGCTTTTCCTCATCCATATGGTATTAAGAAGATTATGAAAGGTCATAAGAGTATTACGAAGGTGTAAGTGATTACATCTTTTTTATTTACAATGATATATACATATAGTATAATGTATATAGAAAAGAAAGTATAAAATAATAAATAAGAATGGAGGTGTTAGATTGAATTCAGTTATGAAAAATGTTGATGTTAAAATTGAAATTTAATTTATGATATTAGAGGTAAGCAAGTGATGTTAGATTCAGATTTAGCAAAATTATATCATTGTAAGAATGGAACTAAAGAAGTCAATCAGGCTGTTAAAAATAATTTAGATAAATTTCCTGAAAGATTTTCTTGGATTTTAAATGATAAAGAATATTATGACTTGAGGTCAAAAATTTTTACCTCAAGTGTAGATAATAATTATGGAGGTAGAAGGTATAATCCTAGAGTTTTACAGAACAAGGAGTTGCAATGCTTGCAACAATATTGAAGTCAAAAATTGCTACTCAAGTTAGTATTCAAATAATGGATGCTTTTGTATCTATGAGACATTATATTGGTAACAATGAATATAGATTATCAAATGTTGAATCTAAAATATTAGAACATGATATGAAAATTAATTTATTGCAAGAATCATTTAATAAATTTGAAGAAAAGAGAAAGGTAAATGATATATATTTTAATGGACAAATATTTGATGCATATTATAAGATACATGAAATATTTAAAAGTGCGAAAAGTAAATTAATAATAATAGATGGTTATGCAGATAGTACTATACTTAATATTATTAAAAAATTAGATATCGATGTAACAATTATAACTAAATCAAATAATTTATTAAGTAAACAAGATTTAGATAAATATAATTTACAATATCATAATTTGAAAGTAGTATATGATAATACTTTTCATGATAGATATTTTATATTAGATGATAATATTATATATCATTGTGGTGCTAGTATAAATAGAATAGGGTATAAGACATTTTCTATTACGTTAATAGGTGATAGGAATGTATGTAATGTGTTAATAGAAAATGTAAAAAAAATAATTTAAGGAGGTTATTTATGCTTGATATTGTTGATGAGATGAGAAATGAGGTTATAAATAGAAGTAATTATTTTGAAAAGTTAACAAGAGGTACAAAGGATGAATATAATCTTTATTATGAACATATTCAATATGTTTATAATTATGTAATTATGTTATCAGAAGATGAAGATGTAGATTTAGAAGTATTAAAATTAAGTGCACTTCTTCATGATATATCAATGACTGATATAAATTTAGATAGAGATAATCATAATGAAAATAGTGCTAATATAGCTATGGAATATTTAAAAAAATATAATTATCCTCAAGATAAAATAAATAAGGTATATAATTGTATTTTAAATCATAGTAGTAAAAGAAAAAAATATAGAGTTACTAAAGAGGAAGAGATACTTGTAAATAGTGATTGTTTATCACATTTTGATAGTATTAGTAATTTATATAATTTAGCTCATAATGTTATTGGTTTAAGTGACGAAGAGAGTATTAAATATGTACAAGATAAATTAACAAGAGATTATTATGAGTTGGATGATAAATTGAAGTTATTTATTACTGATAGATATAATCGTGTTATGAGTGGTGATATAGATATTTATAAGAAGTCCAAATAAAATTGGATTTTTTATTTATTTGCTTGATAAAACTTTAAAAATTGTTTACAATATTCATGAGGATGATAATAATGTATAAAGTTTTAGAAAATAAAAAAATAAGTAATAATTCATATTTAATGAGAGTATGTGCTCCAATGGTAGTTAAAAATTTTATACCTGGACAATTTGTTATTGTGATGGCTTTAGAAGATAGTGAAAGAATACCTTTAACTATTTATAATGTAGATAATGATAATGTAGAACTTATATATCAAGTTGTTGGTGCTTCTACTTTAGAACTTTCTAAGGTTAAAGATTCTTTATTTAGTATTACAGGCCCTTTAGGTAGACCTAGTGAAGTGTGTAAAAACTATAAAGATTATAAGAATAGAAAAATTGTATATGTTGCAGGTGGAGTGGGAATTGCTCCTGTTTATTCACAAGTTAAATTTTTAAAAGATAAGGGTTTTGATATTGATATTATATATGGTGCTAGAAATAAGGATTTATTATTAATTAAAGATAAGATTGAGGAGGTTGCTAATGTTTATTATGTTACTGATGATGGGTCTTATGGTGATAAGGGATTAGTTACTGATATGTTAGAAAAAAATATTAGTAAATATGATTACTGTGTAGCTATTGGACCAGTTATTATGATGAAATATGTATGTGATGTTACTAAAAAATATAATGTTGATACTATTGTTAGTATGAATCCTATTATGATAGATGGTAGTGGTATGTGTGGAGCTTGTAGATGTATGGTAGATGGTAAGCAAAAGTTTGCATGTATTGATGGTCCTGAATTTGATGGACATAAGATAGACTTTGATTTGGCAATTAAAAGAATGAATATATATGAAGAAGAAGAGAAAGAAAAATATAATATTATGCGAGGTAAATATGAATGATAGAGTAAAAATGCCTATACAAGATAAAAAAATGCGAATTAATAATTTTGATGAAGTAGAATTGGGGTTTAGTGATAGTGATGCTTTAAAGGAATCTGGTCGTTGTTTACAATGTAATAATCCTAGATGTGTTAAAGGATGTCCTGTAGGGGTAATGATTCCTAAATTTATTAAGAAAATACTTAATAAAGATATAGATAAAGCTTATGAAGTAATCTTAGAAGCTTCTTCTTTGCCTAGTATATGTGGAAGAGTTTGTCCACAGGAAAAACAATGTGAAAAGATGTGTATACGTGGTTTAAAGGGTGAGGCTATTGCGATAGGAGCACTTGAACGTTATGTTGGTGATAATAATACATATGTTGATAAAAATCAGATAGTTAAAAATGGGAAAAAGGTAGCTGTTATAGGTAGTGGTCCTTCAGGACTAAGTTGTAGTTATGATTTAGCTAGAAATGGTTATGATGTTACTATTTATGAAGTATTACAAACTCCTGGTGGTGTTCTTACTTATGGAATACCAGAATTTAGATTACCTAAAAAGATAGTTAAGAAAGAGATTGATAAACTAAAAAAATTAGGAGTTAAAATTATTTGTGATGTGTTAGTTGGTAATACTATTACTATTGATGAATTAAAATGTGAATATGATTATATTTATATTGGTACGGGTGCGGGTGTACCTAAATTTATGGGTATTGATGGTGAAAGCGCTAATGGAGTTTTTTCTGCTAATGAGATATTAACTCGTATTAATTTAATGAAATCATATAAGGATTGTTCTAATACTCCAATAAAAAAAGGTAATGTTTGTTATGTTATTGGTGGTGGAAATGTGGCTATGGATGCTTCCAGAAGTTTAAAAAGATTAGGAATGGATGTTCATTTAATGTATAGAAGAGGAATGGATGAATTACCTGCTCGTAAAATGGAAGTTAATCATGCTAAAGAGGAAGGAATTATTTTTGATGTACTTAAATTACCAAAGAAAATACTTGCTGATGATGATAATAATGTTATCGGTATGGAAGTTACTGGTATGATACTTGGTGAAGCTGATGAATCTGGTAGAAGAAGTGTAGTTGAAGATGGTAAATTAAGTAAAGTTGATTGTGATATGGTAGTTATGGCTCTTGGAACTAGTACTAACCATGAAGCATTAAAGGGTACTTGTATTAAATTAAGTGACAAAGGTTTAATAATAGTAGATGATGGTCTTACTAGTATAGATAGAGTTTATGCTGGTGGTGATGTAGTTACTGGATCGGCTACTGTAATTCTTGCTATGGAAGCTGGTAAGGTAGCTGCTAAGAAAATAATGGAATCTTAGGATTCTTTTATTTTTTAGTGATTTTATTTATAAATAATGATATAATTATATTGAGCTATACGCAGTATAGTATAGATTGGAGGATAGAATGTTTGAGAATAAGAAAATTTTTATTTTAGGTATGGCTAGAAGTGGTTATGAAGCGGCTTTGGTTTTATCTAAAAATAATAGTGTATTAGTTACTGATAAAAAGGAACAAGAACTATCCAAAGTTAAGGAATTAGAAAGTGCTGGAGTAGTTGTTAAAATAGTTGATGATGCTACTGATTTGCTTGATGAAAGCTATGATTATGTTGTTAAAAATCCTGGTATTAAGTTGGATCATCCTATAGTAGTTAAGGCACAAGAATTAAATATTCCTGTTATTAATGAAGTGGAAGTTGCTTATCATTTTTTACCAGATGTTAAAATAGTTGGAATAACTGGTTCTAATGGTAAGACTACTACAACTACACTTACATATGAGATATTAAAAAAAGCTAATTTACCAGTTTATTTGGGTGGTAATATAGGATATCCAGTTTGTTCACTTGTTAATATGTGTAAAGATGGGGATATTTTAGTACTTGAGATATCTGGTCATCAGTTACATGACTGCCAGGATTTTAAAACTGATATTGGTGTTATGACTAATTTAAGTGAAGTGCATATTGATCATTTTGGTAGTTATGAAAATTATAAATATAATAAGAGTTTAATATTTAGGCATCATACTTTAAAAGATATTGCTATTTTAAATAAGGAAAATAATGATGTATTAGAAGTTACTAAGGATATAAAGAGTAAAAAATTATATTTTTCTAGTAAAAATGATGCGGATGCTTGTATAGTTGATGATTATATTTGTATTAATGGTGAGAAAATAATTAATATTAATGATATTAAGATTAAAGGAATGCATAATTATGAAAATATAATGTGTGCTTTATTGGTTGCTAAAGA
>CACYFN010000039.1 GCA_902773675.1 uncultured Erysipelotrichaceae bacterium
AATTTAGGTACTAGTAATATAAAATATATTTATCCCTCATGTTATTATTCGACAAAACTTATCTATTTCCTTTTTATTTTTATAAAAACATGAAAAAAAGTGCAATTTTAAGCACTTTTCCACAAATAAATTATTTATTTTTCCTCTAATTCTAAGAATACTTTTTCTAAAGAAGTATCCCCTTTAATATCCTTCATCTTACCAGTTTTAATTAATTTACCATTTTTAATAATAGCTACATAATCACATAATTTTTCTGCAACATCCAAAATATGTGTAGAAAAAAATATTATTTTTCCTTCCTTAACCATTTCATGCATTATTTCTTTCATATCAAAAACAGCCTTAGGATCAAGTCCTACAAATGGTTCATCCATAACAAGAATATTAGGATTATGTGCCAAAGCAGCAATAATAGCTATCTTTTGTTTCATACCATGAGAAAAAGAAGAAATATCATCACCTAGCTTATTTTCCATTTCAAATAATTTAGAATATTTATTAATATTTTTCATTCTATCATTTTTAGAAATATCATACATATCACAAATAAAATTAATAAAATCAATTGCTTTCATATTTTCATATAAATCAGGATTATCTGGTACATAAGCCATTATCTTCTTACACCCAATAGGATCACTCTTAACAGATTTACCATTTATTATAATTTCCCCACTATCAAAATCATGAATACCCATTATAGACTTAATTAAAGTAGTTTTACCTGCTCCATTAGGGCCAATGAATGCAAATATAGAACCATCTTCTACATTAAAACTAATATTATCAATTGCTTTCTTCTTACCATCATAACTCTTACTAACATTCTTAATCTCTATCATATTACACCTCTAATTTCTTAATATATGCTTTATTCATACCTCTTTCATTTTCATAATAATCAGTTTCTACATACCCATCTTTAAGTATATTTCTAATTGAATATATATTATCTGCATGTACCTTAGTAAAGATATATTTCTTACCAATATTCATACAATAATCATTAAATACTTTCTGCATACTCATTTGTAGTCCATTACCCACATAATCAGGACTAACCATAATAGGTCCTAAAGATCCAGTTACTTCTTCATCATATTCTATATTATGCTTTCTTAAACTCTTATTACTAGCTGGAATATAAAAACAAGAACATACTAAATCTAAATCATTATAATATAACCATATTTTACCACCAATACCTAATATATCAACTACTTCTTCTTTAGTAAAAATACCTAACCATTCAGGGTGCTCCATATTATCTTTTACATACTTATATAATTTTAAATAATCATCAATATTTACATTATCACTAATACATTTTAAATCTTCTAATTTCATAACTAATCACCTAATTTCTTTCTATATTCTTTTAACATATTCATCTCATTATTAAATGACTCATCATCCCATTTAGAAAAAGTAAATAGTTTATTATTTCTATTATCAATTAATTCTTCTATACTATAGTATTTAACACAATCTACTTCATCCTTTTGTAATATAAATTCATCTTCCTTTAAATTAGTATATATTATATAACTATAAGCAAAATACTTTTCATGTCCTTTATCTTTTTTTAATAAATTAACAAATTCATAATTTTCTACTTTTAATCCTATCTCTTCATAAACTTCTCTTTTAATAGCATCAACTACATCTTCTCCTACTTCAACATGTCCTCCAGTTTTTGCCCAATGTCCAGGATATTTCTTTTTTGCTAAAGATCTTTTCTGCAAAAGTATCATACCTTTATCATTCATAATCCAAGCTGAAACATGTCTATGCCATAATTTTCTTTCATGTATTTCATCTCTTGTTACAGAATAACCTAAACTATTATTATCACTATCAAATACATCAATTATTTCCATTACATACCTCCTTATATAACAAATTAACAAGTTCAATTGTTAACCTATCATATATTTTCTTAGATTCAGAAAAATATAATATTTCATCCTTTAATTTAGGTAATAAACTAATAATACTATCTAATCTATAATTATGCTTTAAACATTCTATCCATCTTCTTTTACCTAAAAAAGCTAACTTATCCGCATCCTTAATAATTAATCCTTCATTAGTTTCTGGTATCATATTCCATTTATGATTAATTATTGCTTTATAGCATTTATCAATAAAAGTTATATCATAATCATATTTTAACATTTCATCCTTTAACATATCAGCTGATAATTTTTCATGACCTTTATCTAACTTAATTCTTCCTGTATCATGCCAATAAGCTGCAATTATACATACATCTTTATCAACATCAATATTTAATTTATCTAATAATTCCTTAGTAAAATCAACTACATCTAAAGTATGATTAATATTATGTTCATAATCAGTAATATCATTAACAATATCAATAGCCTTATTAATTAATATCTTATACTTAATCTCAATTTCATTATACTTATCCAAACAACCACCACCATAATAACTATACATATTATAACATCTATAAATTTATAAGTAAATTATATATTTTTTTAAAAATCAATGTTATAATTAGTAAAAGGAGGATTTATGAAAATTACGTTTAATAAAATAATTAATAATTTAGAAGAACTAAAAGCATATGATAGAACTAATCCATATAATGTAGCAGCTCTAACAGTACATGTAATAACTAATTATGATTTAGATAATGATAATACATTTTATGAAATGCTTAAATATCTAATGGGAGATTATCAAGAAATAACACCAATGATGAAACAAAACATTAAAGATAGAATGATACAAAACAATAAATATAAGTTTATTGGTAAATCATATTTCATAGGAGCAAATACAAATAATGATTATGAACCTAATATTCCATATGAAATAGAAATCAATGAAAATGAATATTCAAAACAAAATGAAGGATATATTAGATTACTACTTAAAAGTGGTGGCGCAGACAATCCTAGATTTATTACATTAAGACTTGCGAAGGATGGTAATTATTATCTATGGAGTGATTCCATTATTGGACTTCTTACCGATATAAAAACACCTGAATCAACTAATCCATGGGCATAACTATGAATAATAATTTAAAGTATTTTATAGAAAAATATAATATGTATCTATTAAATGGTAAAATCGATATTGATTTAAAATATGCAACAAAAGATAATTTCCTACATAAAAAAATATATAATAATACCACTTGTTTACTAAGACGTGAAGTAGCTATTAAATTATTAGAAGCAAATAATTATTTAAAAGAAAATTATAATCTAAAATTATGTATATTAGATGCATATAGACCAATTGAAGTTCAAAGAGAAATGTATAAATTAGTACCAAATCCTAACTTTGTAGCTGATCCAAATGGAGAAAATTGTAATCATACAAAAGGAAATGCTGTTGATATATGCTTAATCGATATGAATAATAATAAACTACCTATGCCAACTAAATTTGATTATTTTGGAATTGAATCATCTAGAACTTACTATAAAAATAATAAAAATTTAGATCAAAATATTAAAAGCAATGTAATCTTATTAGAAAAAGTTATGAACAAATTTGGTTTCATTGGATTAGAATCAGAATGGTGGCATTTTAATTACTATAAGGAATATCCAATTATAAAATAAAGTAAAAAAAGTATGAACTAACATACTTTTTTACTTTGTAATTTTTCTATGTTTAAAAATAATCTTATCTAAAGCAGCCATTACCCCAGGTAATATCAATATAATAAGTACTACACTACATAATGTACCTTTTGATAATGTCATACATATTTTAGATACAACACCATCAGCAAATATTCCAATCGTAAATGTAACTAATATCAATATTGTACCAGATGTAAATATTGTATGGCTTGATTTTCTATATGCTTTAGCAACTGCATCCTTAACATTATGATCTTTTCTAATATCCAAATAATAACTTGTAAATACAATACCATAGTCAATTGTCGCACCCATTAAAATACTTTGAACAACTAATAATGATATAAAGTATACAGGATCTCCTTGGAAAGCAAGAATACCCATAGTAACATATACCGAACATTGTATAATAAGTGATATAATTAATGGACTTATTATAGATTTAAATGTAAGTGCTACTACAATAAATATTGATGCAAGAGTAAGTAATGATATAAAATTAAATTCTGAATCAAAACTTTTCGATATATCATAAGCCATTGGAGAATTACCAATTAAATACTTATCATCAATTTTATTTAAATCACCTCTTGTATCTTTAATAAAATTAAAAGTATCACTACCTTCATTACCATATTCAGTAATAAATAACATTCTAGAATAATTATCCCCTACTAATAATTCTTTTGCGTCACGAATAGTATCTTTGCTATCAACTATTCTATTTTTCATATCATCATCAATAAACTCTATAAATCTATCATCATTTAAAATATCATCATTTAAATAATTAACTAACTTTTCAATAGTTAAAGTATAATTATCATCATACTCTTTACTACTACCATAATACATATATAATAACGACATAGTATCTTTACTTATATCTGGTGATAACTTAGATAATATAGCAATCATTTCATCTTTAGTATACTTAATATTATCAATACTACTATTAACAATACCATTAATAGTTTTTATATCATTTTTATCTTTATCACTAAAAGAACTACTATATTCACTATTAAGTACATCATTAACAATAAAATTAGTTAAAGTCTTAATATCTATATAAGTACTATTATTTGAATTATAATAAATACTATATAATAACTTAACCTTATCAGCATCTATTCCTAAGAATTCAGCTAACTCTTGATAATTATATGAATCATTATTATTAACACTATCAAATATCTTATTAACTAAATATACTCTATCTAAATAATAACTATTTAAATAACCCTTTAACATATCATCATTCTGATGATTAATAACAAACTTAATAGTCTCATTTGGATTTAATTTTAATCCATAATGTTTATAAGTATATAATGCATATAAGCTCTTTAATTTATCACTATCTATTGATAATGCATTAGCTAGTTCATTATATTTATATTTAGTATCATTTAAAGTACTATTCATAACTACATTTAATAATTCTAACTTATCAATTTGTTCACTATCCAAATATTCACTATTATTAAGTAAATGATTAACAAATTCATATCTAGATAATTTCCAATCATCAGTATCATTATTATATAACTTAATTAAAGTATAAATATTGTTAGTTATACTCTTATCAATACCAAGTAAATCAGCCAACTCACTTGATGTATATTTTTTAGAATTACTATTAATTTCATCAATCTTATCATTAATATAGTTTTTAACATCATTTAAAATATCTTCATCAATATAATTTGGTAAATTATCTATAATTTCTTGACTTAATTCTATAGCATTATCTAAATATTCTTTTAATTTAACTTTAGTATCTTCATCTAAATAATTAGATACAATAGTTAAAATATCACTAATAGAAAATTTAAAATCATCATCTAATCCAAAAGCATCATAAATACCATTAATAAAATCTTCATCAAAATAATTATAAAGTAATTCCTTATCAATCTTATAATCAATATAATCACTACTATAAATTATTTCTTCTATATTAATATCATCTAAATAATTAGTATTTTCTTTAATATCTTTTAAATAAGTTAATAATTCAATTAAAGTATAAGAATCATTACTATCAATATCTTTATAATATAAATATAATAACTTTTTAACACTTTCTTCATCAATATCAAAAGTATCAGCTAATTCCTTACTTCCTACTTCCGTATTAATATAATTAATATCCGTAAAATTCTTTAATTTATTTAAATTATCAATAGTATCTTCACTTAAATACTTAGAATAAAAACTATCGTTTTTTACATCATTAAGAACAAATAAAGTAAATTCACGAATAGAAATATTAGTATCAATATCACTATTAATTAAATAATAAACAAATAATTTATCAACTAAATCTTCATCAATATTAAAATAATTAGCTATCTCTAAAGAAGTCATCTTCTTATTAATTTCATCTTTATTTATATACTTAGATAATTCCTCTAAATCTTTCTTACTATTATCATCTAAATATTTATCATATTTACTATTTATAATATCTGAATTAATAAAATCTACAAACTCATTTAAAGTTAATCTAACATTATTATCTTGTTTACTATTATAATAAACTAATAATAATTCTAAATCATCCTTAGAAATACCAAATATATTAGATAAATCATCAACATCTCTTTCTTGATTAATATTATCAACATAAGTAAAATACTTAAGTCTTTCAATATCATTTCTATATTCATTAACCTTATCTTCAAATTCATCTTTAGAATAAATATCAGTTCTAATAAAATCTACAAACTCATAAAATGACATTCTATTATCCGTATTCTTATTATAATAATTATAATATATCATCTTAATCTTATAATCATCAACATCATTGATATCTTCACCTAAAAATTCAATTTGATCTTTTAATTCATTATATTTAACATCTTTATTAATAGTATTACCATAACATAAAACTTTTTTAACATTTTCTGAATTATTAAAATTATTACAATAATTACTAATAAACTCTTCATCATCATTATTATATATTAAAGCCATTTGATTATCTTTTTTAAATATTTTTTCAATCTTATTTACTTCAGGCTCAGTATATAAATATCCTAAATTGCCTTTTAAAACATAACTTATAGGAAATAATAATAAAATAATTATTAATGTTACATATCTAATTTTAAAAATAAATTTAGATAAACTAACAAACTTTAATTCTAATATCTTCTTATGTGTTTTTAAAATTAATTTATCAAACATTAATAATAAACCAGGTAAACAGAAGAATATACTAACTAAACTTAAAAGTACACCTTTAGCAAGAACTATACCAAGGTCTCTACCAATAGTAAAGCTCATAAATACAAGTACTAAAAGTCCTACAATAGTAGTTAAACTACTACTAGCAATAGCACCAACTGATTTATATAAAGCTTCCTTCATCGCTTCTTTATTAGTTTTAAAATGTTTCTTTTCCTGTTTAAATCTATTAATTAATATAATAGAATAATCCATAGATAGTGCCATTTGTAAAACTGCAACTATACCATCTGTAACAGAAGATACATTATCAAATATAATGTTACTACCTTTATTTAAGAAAACCGCAATACCAACAGAATATAATATTAAAAATGGTTCTATTAAATTATCACTCATAATAAGTAATATTAAAACAGCAGTACTAATAGCAAGAGCAACTATCCAAGTTGGAAGTACAGGTGTATTTTGTTGTGCTATATCACCATCTAAAGTAATCTTTTCATTCTTAAACTGTTTATTTACCTCATTATATACATTACTAGCTACTTTTGAATCACTAGTATCTTTTACATTAATAGTAAATAAATCATATTTTTTATTCTTATATTTCTTAGTTTCACTATAAAAAACACTATCAACATTTTTAATATTTTCTATTTCTTTTAACGTCTTATCCTTATCATCTAAATTCTCAAACATTACATATAAAGTACTTGATTTTATAGGATCAAATTCCTTATTCATAATATCATTACCAATTTTAGTCTCACTAGTTTTAGGTAAATATTTAGACATATCAGAATTTATATTAACCTTCCCCATTAAATATATACAAAATATACTTAATACTAAGAATAGAATTAATATTAATTTATTTCTATTAACAATAAAATCTGTAACCTTTCTCATAATTTCCCCCCTTTAGCACCTATTGATTATACTCTTTTTTCCAAAAAAATAAAGAACAAAAATTTACAAAGTGTCTAAATTTTGCTATAATATAGGTGGTGAAGCACATGAAAGTAAAAAAAACAAACAAATCTTCTAAACAAACAGATGAAATAATTAAAGAAACATTAGCTATATTCTTAAATGAAAATTATGAATTAAATAGTATTACCGTAACTGATTTAATAAAAAAGGCTGGAATATCTCGATCAAGTTTTTATACTCATTATAATTCCATTAATGATTTAGTAGAATCAATTCAAGATGAAACACTAGATGTATTATCCAGTGATATAACTAATTTCAATAATATAGATGATATATATAATTATATTGATAAAATATTTGAAATATTAAAAAATAATGAATATTTTTATAAATCTATTTTAAATAGTGATGAAGCATTTAAATTTGCAAACAACATAATTGATAAATTAACTGATAGATTACTTATTTATTTTAATAACAAAGAGTTAGAAGTTAACTTCTATACATATGGATGCGCAATACTATTAATTAAATACAGTAAAAATGAAAAATACTCTTTAGATGATATTAGCTTGTTTATGAAAAAGACTCTAAAACAATTGTTTTAAAGTCTTTTTTTCAACTAATAATAATATCTATATTTCATCAACTTGATAAGTTCTAGATAGAATTATTTCATCACTACAATATTTAATTACATATTCATTATCCTGTTTACATATAATCATACCAATTGTATCATTATGATAACCTTTCTTTAAATTTATATCTATATAATTCATATATACTTGTATTTGTCCTATATGTTCTTTTTTAAGTTCAGTTGTTTTAAGTTCAATAACTGTATAACAATTATATTCAATATTAAATAGTAACATATCAAGATAATTATATCTATCACCTAATTTTATTTTACATTCACTACCAATATAACAAAATCCATATCCTAAATATCTTAAGAAATCATCTAAATTATTTAATATTGCTTGTTTTAATGCATATTACGATAATTTTATATCTATTGAATCTACTTTAACAATAATAGGATTTGGTACTAAATCACCAATAGTTAATCCTTTTTCTTCTTTTAATTTATTTTTAGTATCTTCACTTAACCTATCATATTCATGATTCTTTATTCTTTCACTTAGTTGTCTTTGTGAAAGATGTTGTTGTTCACAAATTTTAATATAATACTTTATTTCATCTTCATTTTTTAATTTAATTAATTCTCTATAATGACTCCAAGACAAAAGTTGCCACAATGTGGCCAATTTTTCATTACTAAAAACTTCATAAAAATTTCTCATTCTATATAAGGTAATAATATTATATTTTTTTCCTACTTCAATCATTAATTTATCAGCAGAATGTTTAATAATATTTTTACCATATTCCTTACCATCTTCACTTTACAATCTACCTGTTTCAAAATATACTTTTACTTTATTTCTATCTTTTGCATAATCTTTAGCTTTATCATATATTTCACTTTGTAATAGATTATCCTTTATTTGTTCATAATAATTCATTAAAATCACTACCTTCTATATTATAATACGACAAAACTTTTCTATTTCCTTCTTTTTTCAACAAAAAAAGGAAAAATTTATCATTTTCCTTCATTTAAATACATATCTCTATCTAAATAATAATAATCTACTATGAATTCTTTTTTATCATAATCTCTTATAGTAGTTTCACTATCCTTATATTTAAATCCTAAAGAAGTACATAATTTTTTAGACTTAATATTACTACTAAAACAACTATAAAGAAAGCAATTACCATTTAATCCATTAAATACTAGATTTATAATAGCTTTCAATACTTCTTTTCCATATCCTTTATTTTGATACTTTAATGAAATACATATTCCTGTATCTTCATATATATTTTTTTCTTTTTCATATATACCTATAAAGCCTATTACTTCATCAGTATCTTTTAAGCAAATAAAATATGAATAATGATCCTTCTGATACTTAATAGTTCTATTTAATCTATCTTCTGCTTTTTCTTTATTTTCAGTTACTTTCCATAACATATTATCTGCAATACTAGAATCACTCCATACATTATTATAGATATTATCAAGATCAGATAGCTTTGCTTTTCTAAGAATTAATCTATTTGTTTCTATTTTATTTTTCATTAATTCTTTTCCTTATTTCTTCAATTTTTTCTTTATCTTCTACATAATCAAATCTAGGTTTTACAAAATTCTTTGATCCTCTTTGTTCATAACTATATCTTGGTATTAATTGAACGTGAAAATGATTCATTGGTCCATCACACATTGTGCATAAGTATACACTTTCTGCTTTATACACATCTTTAATTATATTCATCATTTTTTTAGCTAACTTAAAGACATATTCACATAATTCATCTGGTATTTCCATCATATCTTTATAATGAACTTTACTACTAATAACTGTATGTCCATTACTTCTTGGATTACCAACTAAAAAACATTCAACAAGATCATCTTCATATAACATCTTATCAGTATTATCACCAAATAATGCATTATCGTTTTCCTTATTAAAACATGTCTGACAAATACCAGAGTCAACTATATCTTTAATTCCTATTTTACCTTCTTTAAAAAGTTTTACAATTTCTTCATTACTAAAATCTTTTAAATTATTCATAATACCTCCTTTTAATTTATTATAATTATATCATTATAAATTTATTTTTCATATACTATTTTGTACCATTTAACACCTTTTCCACTTCTTTAATTAATTCATCTTTATTTGGTATATAATAAGTATAAGTAGATGCAAAAACCTTATTAGATAAACCACCTAATGCATAATCCATAGTAACACCTTTTTTACCAGTACATAAAATAATACCAATAGTTTCATTATCATATTTATCTTTTACTTCATTATTATAGTAATTAACATACATATTCATCTGTCCAACATATTCTGGCCTCATATCATCTGTTTTTAAATCAATCAAAACATATGATCTAAGTATTTTATTATAAAAGACTAAATCTACATAAT
>CACYFN010000040.1:0-6387 GCA_902773675.1 uncultured Erysipelotrichaceae bacterium
GTGAACTTTTTTCAATATTAATATTAAAAAATACTAGGCATTTCAATATATCTAGTATTTTTGTTCACATTTCTCAAAAGTTCACTTTATCAATATAATTATATCTATCACCTATTTTAATCTTATATTCATTATCAATAAATGTGAATCCAGTACCCAATTCTTTTAAAAAAGAGGAAATATCTTCAAGTATTAGTTTTTGTAATACTTGAAGATATATTTTTATAATTATTACTATTTTTAATCATTATTGGATTAGGAATTAAATCATTAGGTTTAAGTTTTTCATTACTCATTAATTTAAATCTTGATTCAATAGGTATTCTTTCATATTCGTTGGATTTAATCTTAAATTCTAATTCTCTGACTGATAAATGTTTATCCACAACAACTTGAATATAATAATTCACAGAATCAATTTCTAAATTAAATAATAATCTTAAATGACTCCATGTTAATTGTGTCCACAATGTGGACACTTTTTCATTATTAAACATATTGTAAAATTGTTTCATTCTAAATAGAGTTCTACGGTTATATTTTTTACCAACTTCAATAACTAATTTTTTAGAATATTCATCAATGATATTATCTCCATATTTACTACCGGCTTCATTTAATAATTTTCCTATTTCAAAATATGTAATTACTTTATGTCTTTCTTTCGAATAATCCTTTACTCTTGAATATATTTCATTATCTATTATTTTGTTTTTTATTTCATTGTAATAATTCATAATTCTCCTTTCTATGGACTACATGTTTCAATTTTTAATTTATTATTTTTAATTCTAAACATAATACTACCATCCTTGTCTGTTCTATATATTTTAGAATCTTTTAAATAATTTAATATTTCTTTATTTGGATGACCATATCTGTTATTTTTTCCAACACTAATAACTCCATATTTTGGATTCATCTTATTAATAAAATCTTTACTACTACTTGTCTTACTTCCATGATGACCTACTTTTAATACATCTACATCACTTATGTTATATTTATCTAATAAATCTTTCTCCTTTTCTATTCCAGCATCTCCCATAAACATAAATTTATAACCATTTATTTTTGTATAAATAACATTGCTATTATCATTTTCATTAGAATACATATTTGTTTGTAAGAAATATAAATTATTATTATCGATATTTAATTCTTTAATACAGGAGTAATATGGTATCTTCTTTTTATCTAATACTTTAATTAAATCTTTTTCTAACTCATTAAACTCTCCACAATTAAATATAACGCTATCTATTTTAAAATTATTCACTAAATTAATAGCTTCTCCCATATGATCATAGTCTCCATGTGGTGATTGTCAAAAAGTAAGTCGAATTTAAGTAAAGAAAAAAGTTGTAATGTACAACTTCTTATCTATTGATATACTCATTATATTGTTTAACAAAATTTTTAAGTGATTGAATAAGTTTTTCCAATTCTTTTATATTATTATAATCTCTATATTTACCATTTATTTCTATTTGAATAACATCTACATCATCTAGAGAGTATATTCCTTGCGTAATTGCACCACCTTTAAATGGATTGTTATGATTAATAATACTAATACCATTTTCGGTAAATGCCTCTTCTAATTCTTTTATTGTTGAAAAATCTGCTGATAAATTATTTAATGTTCCAAATTCTACATCAAATTCTCTATCTTTAGATGCACCATGTAAATCTATTACTAATTTGATATTATTTTCTTTTATTAATCTTCTCATTTCAACATTATATTGATCATAATTATCTCTATTAGAATCTATTCCTGTGTCATTATTCTTAACAATCGCATAAGTATTACAGTATTTATTTAAATATAGTGCTATTGCTTTAGTATATGGTTCTTTTAGTTTAGTAGTTCCATCATCACGTAATTGATACATTGTATGAGGAGCCGAAAATAATACTGGAATGCTGCCTTTTAATATTGTATAATCATCAAATAATTCCATATTTTCTAATTCATTTATTTGTTGTTCAAACATGTTATCACGTCCTATAATTATTATATCACATTTTATCTATTCTTTTAGTTTCTTATTCTCTTTTTCTAATTCTTTTAAACTCTTTTCTGGTGTAGGTAAATCTTCTGGGCATTGTACCACCTAATCTTTCGATGCTATTTCTTACTTCTCTTCCTACTTCATAATGAACAGAATTAGCAGTATATTCATTATCCACATTATCTCTTTTTAATTTAGCATCTGTTTGAGCAATTCTAAATATATTATCTGCAAGTTCTTCACTACCCATATTATCTAAAATATCTTCTCTATATCTTAGTTTTTTTCTTTTAAAAATTTCATCTGCTGTTTCACCATTATATAAGCCTTTATATCCAGCATTATGAAATCTAGCTAAGTCTTTTACTCCACTATTAACTGCTGTTTTATTTAAATTATAATTACCTTTTCTAGCTTGATTTCTTCTATATAATCTTTTCTCATCTTCAGTTAGATTATTATATTCTAATTCAGATAATTCTTGTTTTCTTGTTTGAATGGCAAAATAAGTCTGTGCTAATGCTATTGCCTTTTTTCTTGAATCTCCATTCTGAGCAATTAAGTAACAGGCATATCTAGATAATTTATAATCATATACTTTTCTTTTGCCTCCTTTACCAATGTTTATCATTTTCCCAACTCCGGGAAAATGATCATTAACATTGTATCCACTATTTTTACAAGCAATTTTAGAATTATTTATAGTATTAGAAAATCTTTCCCACTTACTATATTCAAATAATGGCATTAGTTCCCTTGCATACCAATACTCATTACCATTCTCATCTATATGCTTTATATCTTCAAATACTTTTTCTGTATATTCTTTTATTTCATTCATTTTATCTTCTTCCTTCCTATGGACTACAAGTCTCTATTTTCAATTTTTTATTTTTAATCTTAAACATAATACTTCCGTCTTGATCTGTTCTATAGATTTTAGAATTTTCTAGATTATTTAACACTTCTTTATTTGGATGACCATACCTATTATTCTTACCAACACTAATCACTGAATACTTTGGATTCACTTCATTAATAAACTCTTTACTTGAACTTGTCTTAGAACCATGATGTCCTACTTTTAATACATCTATATCTAGTAAATTATATTTATTTAATATATCTTTTTCTTTATCTATTCCTGCATCTCCCATAAATAAGAATTTATAACCATTTAGTTCTGTATAAATAACATTACTATTATCATTTTCATTATCATATTCTTTTGTCTGAAGAAAATATAGCTTGTTATTATCTATATTTAATTCTTTAATGCATGAATAGTACTTTATTTTCTTTTTATTTAAAACTTTAATTAATTCTTTCTCTAAATCATTATAAGGTCCACAATTAAATATTACTTTTTCTACTTTAAAGTTATTAACTAAATTAATAGCTTCTCCCATATGATCATAGTCTCCATGAGTAATTATTAAATAATTTAGTTTTTTGACTCCACTTGCCTTAAGATAGGGAATAATAATATTATCAACTATACTATAATCACTACTTTTCTTCATCCATTCTTCTTTCTGATAACTAACTATTCCTCCTGTATCAATTAAAATATTACCTTTATTATTAGGTAATACTATTAAACTAGAATCTCCTTGTCCAACATCTAAATAAGTAATATAATAATTACTATCTATATAATTAAAATTATAATGAATAAATAAAACCAATAAAATAATAAAAATATAATAATACTTCTTTTTATAAATCATAAAAAGTATAAAAGTAATAATTATATAATAAAATACTAATATATATAATGGCATATGTCTAAATGTATAATTAAATATTTTTATATTAGATAAAAATAAAGAACTGCTTTCTAAAATATTAATAAATATCTTTAAAATATTACTAAATATAGGAAATATAAATGTTAGTAATGATAAAGGAAATATAATAAAAGAAACAAATGGTACATAAAACAGATTATAGATAAAGCTAATAAGATTAATATTAAAGTAATTATTAATTAGAATAGGAATACTTACTATAAAAGATATAAATGAAGTAACTAATAGTTTAATAAAATAATTCTTATATCTATTAATTAATTTAGAAAATACTATTAAATATAAACTTATAATATAACTAAATAAAAAACCACTATTATAAATGTTATAAGGATTAATAAATAATAAAGTACATATTAATAAAATATATAAATTAATAATCTTTATCTTTAAATTAAAACAGTTCTTAAAATTAATCATAATAAAAAATAAAGTAGCTCTTATAATAGAAGAAGATAATCCAGTTAAAAACATAAATAATAATAAATTTAAAGATATAATAATAAAATTAAATTTTTTATTTTTAATAAATTTATTTAAAATAAATAATAATATACTAGAAAGTATTGTAACATGCATACCTGATACACTAAACAAGTGACTTATACCATTCATTCTATAACTATTAATAATATCATTATCAACTAAAGAGTTATCTCCTAAAATAAATGTTTTTAAATAATTATTAGTATTGATACTATCTATTCTAGTAATAATACTATTCTTTAGTTTATAAAAAATATTAATATTAGTATTAATTACATATATATTATCAGCTTTCAAAATATAGTATATTTTTTTACTTAATAAATACTTTCTATAATTGAACAAATAAAAATTAGAATTATTATTAGGAATATATAAATTACCTCTAACTCTTATTTTATAACCTAATTTATAATTCTTATATAATTCTAATTCTTCTTTATCTTTTAAATAGTAATTAACTAGTATTTTTTCTTTACCATTTAAAATAATACTTAATTTATTACCATCTATTTTAATACTAGTTATAATACCTTCAATAGTATTATCAGTTAGTTTATAATTACTTTTATAATAATTATTAGATACTATTAAATAAACATATAAAACAGTAATAAATAATAATAATAATATATATATTTTATAATGAAATATAATCTTTAATTTTTTCAAATAATGCATTTCCTATTCCTGATACATTCATAATATCTTCTATTTTACTAAATCCACCATTTTCTTCTCTATAACTTATAATAGATTTAGCCTTAGCTTCACCTATACTAGGTAAAGACATTAATTCATCTATATTAGCATTATTAATTGAAACTAAACCATTAGAAGTATTTTCACTCTTTTCCTCTATTTTAGAAGTATCATTACTATCTTGATAATTAACAACTTCATTATTACTTATACAGGCATCATTATACTTAGGACAATTACATTCTTGATACACATATTCAATTATTTTTTCAGGTTCTTTTATACTACCAATAAAAATAACATTTTCATCTTTTAGCTTCTTACTTAAATTTAGATTACTAGTATCCGCACCTTCTATTAATCCACCACTTAAATTAATAACATCAATAACCCTACTACCTTCATCAATTTCATAAACACCAGGATTAATTACCATACCTTTAATATCAACTTTTAATTTATTTACTACTTCCTCTTTTACTTCATCATTTTCTATTATTTCTTCATTTACTTCTATAGTAGCACTTACCTTATTATCTTTATTTAAATATAATAAATAAAACATAATACCAAATATTAATACTAAAATAATTAACAAATATATCTTTTTACTTTTTAAAATTTTCATACTTACCTCCCTATATATATTGTTCCCTCATGTATATTATTCGACAAAACTTTCTAATTTCCTTTTTTTTCTTGAAAAAAATTCAAAAAATTTGTCAACATATGAAAATTAATATATAATATTAATAGATACAATTTAAAAGGAGGTTAATATTGTATTAGCGCATGGACCAGTTGGGTTGACGAGGATAACAATTTATCGAGGAATCAGCGGATATTGTTACGGGTTTACTACTCGTTAGATATATTACAAAAAACAAAATCAATCTTGTAACAAATAATATATCAAAGTAATTAGAAAGAAGGAATTTTATGTGTGGAATAACAGGATATGTTGGCAAGAATAACCATTGTCTACCTGTAATAATATCAGGACTAGAAGCATTAGAATATCGTGGATATGATTCTGCTGGAATAGCCTATAAAATTGATAATAAGATTAATATTGTAAAAGAAGAAGGAAAAATAATTAATCTTAAAAATAACTTAAATATGGATTTATTAAGTAATTTAGGAATAGGACATACTAGATGGGCAACTCATGGTAAACCTACTAAAACTAATTCTCATCCCCATCATGTAGGAAGAATTACTTTAGTACATAATGGTATCATTGAAAATTATATTGAGCTTAAAGAAGAATTAATAAAAAAAGGATACAAATTTATATCAGAAACAGATACAGAAGTAGCATGTGCACTTATTGATTCATTATATAAAGATAATATCTTAGAAGCAATAGA
>CACYFN010000040.1:6402-16859 GCA_902773675.1 uncultured Erysipelotrichaceae bacterium
ATACTTGTTGAAGGTGATGATAACTTATATGCAACAAGACTAACTTCCCCACTTATAATTGCTAAGGGAAAAGATGAAAATTATATTGCATCAGATGTACCTGCTATTTTAAAATATACAAATAAATACTTATTACTAGATGATTATGATATAGCTAAAATTACTAGTGATAGTATAACTATTTATAATAAATTAAAGGAAGTAAAAAGAGAAATTCTTACATTTACTGAAAGTATGGAAGCTGGTATGAAAAATGGTTATGACCATTTTATGTTAAAAGAAATCCATGAACAAGATAAAGTAATTAAAAATACTATTGGTTACTATTTTGATGGAACAATTGAATCATTAATTAAAAATTTACCTGATTTAACTAAATATAATAAAATTGATATTGTAGCATGTGGATCTGCATATCATACAGGATTAGTAGGAAAAAGCTTAATAGAAAAATTTGCAGATACTGAAGTTAATTGTGAAGTAGCTAGTGAATACCGTTATAAAAGAAGTTTCTATGATAAAAAAACACTTGTAATACTTGTATCTCAATCAGGAGAAACCGCTGATACATTAGCAGCTCTACGTAAAGCTAAAGAAGATGGTATTGATACACTAGCAATAGTTAATGTAGTTGGTAGTAGTATAGCAAGAGAAGCAAAATATGTATTATATATTAAAGCAGGATGTGAAATAGCAGTAGCAACTACTAAAGCATATACAGCTCAATTAGCAATATTTTCTTTAATAGCTATATATTTATCTTATAAAAAGAATTTATTAACTAATAAAGACTTATTAGAAATAGTAAAAGAAATAAATAATTTACCTGATATTATAAATAAAACATTAGAAAATAATGATTATATTGATATAGCTAAGAAAATATATAAAAGAGATGATATTTTCTTTATTGGTAGAGGTATTGATTATGCTTTAAGTATGGAAGGATCACTTAAACTAAAAGAGATTTCTTATATTAATAGTATGGCATATGCAGCAGGAGAATTAAAACATGGTACAATATCTTTAATAGAAAATGGTACACCAGTAATAGCTATATCAACAGATAATAATCTAAGAGAAAAAACAATTAGTAATATCAAAGAAGTAAAAGCTAGAGATGCCTATACCCTATTTGTAACTAATGAATATATTGATAGTGATTTCTATGATGATATAATAGTAGTAGATAAAATACATGAATTATTACAACCAATTATTACTATCATACCACTTCAATTATTATCATATGAAGTAGCTAAACTAAATGGTTGTGATATAGATAAACCTAGAAATCTAGCTAAATCTGTAACAGTAGAATAATTCTACTGTTTTTTAATAGAAAAAAAGTGCTATGCACTTTTCTCTTTTTTTTCTAATATTTTTTTTACTTGTTCTAATCCAAATATAATTAAAATACCAATTATAAAAAATAATATATTAAATGTATCAAAATCTAAATGTTTCTTAGGTACTTCTAAAGTAGTAGGTCCCATAACTATTGCATATAATGATCCTATCATTAAACCTATTATTAAATAAATAGTCTGACTTCTAAATTTTTCTAAGCATACTTTAACTAATTTAATAATAGATATAACTCCTACTAATACACCAATACCAAATATTAATACTACTGGTAAATAACTAAAATCTAACTTCATTAAACTTTTAATAGAAGTCATAATAGGTACATATAATCCAAATATAAGTAATAAAGTAGAACCACTTATACCAGGTAAAACCATTGCTGATATTGCTACACAACCTGCAATAAATATATATATACCTAAACCTATATTTATATGTGTAATATCTATAACTTTTTCACTACCTGACATAGGATTAAAATAAGTAATTAAAGATACTATTAATACTCCTATTATTAAAAATATAATATTATAATATTTACCTTTTAAACTATCTTTTTCTGTCTTAATAATTAAAGGTATAGATAATAATATAAGTCCTAAAAATAAAGAACTTATTTCATATATATTACTTTCAAATAACTTAGTTAGAATAATAATCGCACTACCCATACCTATTACCCAACCAATACCAAGTTTAATTAAAAATTTTAAAGCTTCTATCTTATCATTCTTCTTACCATAAACTAACTTATCTAAAGAATTAATAAACTTATCATAGAAGCCTAATATAAATGCAATAGTACCTCCACTAACACCTGGTACACTATCTGCAAGAGCCATACAAAAACCCCTAAATGCATTAACAATAAAACTCATAATAACTCTCCTATCTAATTATTTTGAAATCTAAGTGGTATCCTCTTTTTATATTCAGGTAAATATAAATTAATATAATTAACCATTTCTTTAGTTATAAATTGATCTGGAAAATACTTAATCAAATTAGGATTCATCTTAAAAGATAAATCAAATAAATCCTGAGATAATTGATCAAGAGGCATTCTACTAATAAAAGTAGGATTCTTTTTAATTAATTTCTTATAAAAAGATTCATTCTTATATTCATTAGGTAATTTAAATACCAAACTTTCCTTACTATTAATAGCCTCTAACCAATTATATTCATTTATATAATTATTATCAGCCTTTAATATATATTCAGGAAAACATTCAATACCCCTATCAACATATAACTTCTTTAAATTATCAGGTACTTCATCAAAACTAATAATATCAATAAAATCATCAACATTATTAATAACTATATCATACATCTCATCAGTAATATATTTCTTAGGAATAAACCTAATATTACGATAACTATTCTTAAATACCCTATTACTCATTCTTCTAGTCTTAAACTCATCAGGAATAAATTCATAATATTCATTACATTTATTAAAAACATATTCACTAATTTCCTTAGTAATTAATTCCCTAGGCATAATCCTAAAATAATTAACATGTCTTTCAATCTCAAAAAAACATATCTCACTAGTTAAATATTCTATATCTATATCTTTAATATTAATCTTATTATTCTTTAACTTCTTAAATAAACTATTAGATTTTAACTTCTTCAACCAACTCATACATCCAAAAACCTTTCTTAAGCCTCAATAATAAAATTATACAATAAATATAAAAATATATCTACACCATGAATAAATATTTCACAATTATTTTTATGAGGGGTGTTTTATATGAGAAAAAGTATATTTAAGGTATGCTCGTTTTAGAAAACAATTTAAAATAAAAAGAGATTCATTCAAATTTTTTTAAAATATCAATAAATTTTAAAATTAAAGTTTAATTATATTTAGCAATTTTTTTCAAATATATTAATATTCTATGTAAAACTGATGGACAAAATACTTATCAAATTTTGTTTTATAAACAATTTCTTAAATATAGTATTGCATTGTATAATTCATCGTCTGGTATTTCATCATAACTTCCACTGTGATGAATTGAATTTCTTATATATGTATATTTTGTTACCATATTATCTTTACCCTTTTCAGGATAATCAGCTTTTAATTTCATTTTTTGAATAAAAAATTCGTTATCAAATCTTCTAATTCCTTCTAATTTATTTATAAACATTAATTCTTCATATAATTCATTATAATATTCAATACTTGAATAATTAAATGCTAAAAAATTTATTTCATTTGCTGAAAGATATGACAATTTTCTTTCTTCAATTTCACTTATATTATTATCTTTATTTAATATTTTTATTTTAACATATTCACTTTTTAATAATTGTTTTACTAAAATTGGAGAGTGTGATGTTAATATAATTTGTACATTTTTTGATATATTTAATAAATAATCAACAAATTTTTTTTGTAATGTAGGATGCATATGTAATTCTGGCTCATCTATCACTATTATTAAATTTTTAGCATTAGACAAACTAATATTACATGAATATATCATTGAAAAAATCATTTCAAAACCCGATCCTAATGAGGAAATATCGATTAATATATTATCGTTTTTCTTTATTTTAAACATTGCATTATCAAATGGTTTATAATTATCTAAAAAATCTAACTCAATTCTATTATCTGTTATATCATTAAATACTTTCATAACTTCATTTAATGTTTGATTTTGTATCTTTCCTTTTTTTAATTTTTCTGATAACTCTGAATTTATATCTATTATTTCACTATTTTTAGTATATTGATAATTAAAATCATCCATTATCCTATCAAACTTTGTATCATTATATACCCCACCTTTTATTTGATAAACTCTATTTTTTTCCAAATATAAAAAATCAGTATCATTATTTCTTTTGAAACCATAAACATTTGTAATACTTGTTCTAACATCTGGTGAATTTGGTTTATATTTTTCTATATCTTCTGCAATATACTCTTGATATTTTACTATTGGGGAATTGAACATTATTGATGTTGACTTTTGTCTTAGGTTTGCTCTAAAATTATAACCAATACTTTTAAAACTACCGTTGCCATATATTGTTTTAACTTCAAACGTATTATCTGAATATACACTTATATTAGTATTATTTTTACTAGTATTCATATCTTTTATCTCAAATAAATCAGCCTTATAATCCGATAAGCAAAAAGAAATAGCATCAATAATTGTAGTTTTACCACACCCATTTTCTCCCAATAAGACTGTCAAACCACTTCCTTTATTTTCTTTGTCAGGAATATTTATATTATCAATGACAAATTTTTTTTCAAACATTCTAAAATTACTAATTTCTACTTTTTTAATATACATTTTAAAACCTCTATTCCTCCATACTATACATCTCATTAATATTATAATTTATATTTTTTATATCTTTCAAATTTTCTTTTGTGAAAATAACCACTTTAGGCAAATCAATATTATCTAAAGATTTGAAGTGCTTAAATGGAGCATACCATATTATATAATCAGCTTTGGATTTTTTCAAAACATCTATAAAATTCCTATCATAAAAAAATAAATGTAATTGTGCACATACTGATTTACCAGCTTTAATAATGATTTCTTTTTCTTCACTTTTAAAATATGGAGACGACTCATCTAAAATAAAATATATTAATTTTTTTGTTGGATGATTTTTAACATATAACTCATAAGATTCATCATGTTTTTTTATTACTCTAACAAATTCATTTAAATACTTTTCATAACTATGATCTTCATCCGTAGGTAAATCAGTTATAGTATTTACAAATATATTTCCGTTAAAACTAATATTATTTTTTTTAAGCCAATTTTGTATTTCCTTATAAGTTTTATTCTCTTTTATTCTATAAGGATTATATATTATCCCTTTTTTATTCACAGTAGTATGATCATCAACTCTCATTATTTCCATCATTAATTTATGTTTTATTGAATACATATCTGGAGGAGGGTCAGTTTTACTAGATGAATTTTCCCACCTTGTAAAATCATAAATACTTTTTAATACTTTTTCTCCATATTTATCAAACATCAATATTTCTTTAGAAGAAACTTCAATAAAATCATTAATAATATTTAATTCATTATCATAATAAGCCATTCTACATCTCCAATCAAAAAAAGAACATATTCCATATTAAACAATGAAATATACCCTTATTATCTATTCATTATTATACCATCACATTAAAATTTGGTGGTAGATATACTGAAGAACTTATCAAAGAATTCTAATAATTTATCTATTACTTTATTCTTCTTTTCTTGTCTATCATTATTAGGAGTAAACATATTCATCGGAGGAAGTATTGTTGATACTTCTATACCATTAGTTTCTACTCTTCCTTGTTCGAATGATCTTTGAATAAAGTTATATGTTTCTTCTTTATTAAGATTCTCTTCAGCAATTATTTTATCTAATTCTTCTTTCTTTTTACTATTCATAAATGACTCAAAATCAGCATATACGTTTGAGTCTTGATCTAATGATTCAATGAATGCCATGATTAAATCTTTCTTATTTCTCAAATCTGGACTAGCCATAATTGTTTTTTGAATAGTTACAAGAATCTCTTTATCTTCCATGTTGCTATCATGGTATTTCTTAACTAATCCCAAGATGTAATCAATATTTACTTCTATTGATTTAATTAATTCCATTTCAAATACTACATCTTCAGTAACATCAGTTTTTTCTTGTTTAGCTTTATTTCTAAATTCATTATAAAGTTCAATATAAATACTATGATAGTCTTGCATATCTCTTTCATTGATTAATTCATCATCCTTGAATTCATCAAATGAAGATAAGATATTTGTTACTTTTAATATTGCACCATATAGTTTAATAAACTCTTTTTGTTCTGCTTCACTTTGCATTAATTCTCCTGGAGCAAATTTAGAAGTTAATTTTTCAACTAATGATTTATATCCCTCATAAGTTTTACCATTATCATCTTCATATCCATAGTAGTAGTCATTATATGGTTTTAATAAAACTATTCCATGAGCTTCTTCATCACCGAATTTAGCTAATGCTTCGTTTAGTCTATCTTCTAGGTTTCTAAATGAAACTATATTACCATATATCTTAACACTATTTAGAATTCTGTTAGTTCTTGAGAATGCTTGAATTAATCCATGCCATTTTAAGTTTTTGTCTACCCATAGTGTATTTAATGTTTTTGCATCAAATCCTGTTAGGAACATATTAGCAACTATTAAGATATCAATTTCTCTATTCTTCATTCTTAGAGATACATCTTTATAATAGTTTTGAAATCTTTCTGATGATGTATCATAGCTTGTTCCAAACATATTATTATAATCTTTAATTGCACCCTCTAAGAATGTTCTATCATCAGTACTTAAGCTTTCTGTTGATTCAGAGTTTTCATCTATAACTCCATCTTCTCCATTTACTCCATATGAGTATATTAATGCTACTTTTAAATTACTATTTTTTAATGCTAATGATTTCTTAAATTCAGCATAGTATTCTTTAGCCATTTTAATGCTTGATACAGCAAATATTGAATTAAACCCATTAATACTCTTCTTAGACTTTATTTCTTCAACATCATTCTTTCTAGCTACTGCTATAACGTTATCTAGAGTTGAAAAAACATAGCTTTCTGATGTTTTAGTTTTAGTACTAAAGTGATCTATTATATACTCAGTAATTAAACTAATTCTAATTTGATTATCAAATAGTTTTTCTTCATCTATTTTATAAACTTTTTCATCTTTAACATCATCACGAAGATCTACTCTACCAACATACTCATATCTAAATGGTAATACATTCTTATCCGCTATAGCATTTACTATTGTATAAGTATGTAATTTTTCTCCAAAGATTTGTTCCGTTGTTTCAGATATACCTTTTATTGTTCTAGCATTCTCTGGGAATATTGGAGTACCTGTAAATCCAAATAAATAATATTTATTAAATTTCTTAATAATAGCTTTATGCATATCTCCAAATTGAGATCTATGACATTCATCAAATATAAATACTACATGTTTATTAAATACATCACTTTGTTCATTCTTTTTAATGAATTGTGATAACTTTTGAATTGTAGTAATTATTATCTTTGCATTAGGATCATTTAATTGTTCTTCTAATACTTTTGTTGATGTATTTGAATTAGCGGCTCCCTCTTTGAATCTATCATATTCTTTCATTGTTTGGTAGTCTAAGTCTTTTCTATCAACTACGAATAATACTTTATCTATAAAATCTAATTTACTTGCTAATTGAGAAGTTTTGAATGAAGTTAATGTCTTCCCTGATCCCGTTGTATGCCAAATGTATCCACCTGACTTTAATGTACCATAGAACTTATTATTATATGCAATTGTAATTCTATTTAAAATCTTTTCTGTTGCTACGATTTGGTAAGGACGCATTACTAATAAATCTTCTTCACTTGTAAATACACAATACTTAGTTAATACATTTAATAATGTATGCTTAGTAAAGAATGTTTTAGTAAAATCAATTAGATCTGTAATACCATTATTCTTTTGATCTGCCCAATATGAAGTGAATTCAAATGAGTTAGATTTCTTTTTCTTTTGATTGTTAATATGAAACTCTCTTGTAGTATTTGAATAATACTTAGTTAATGTTCCATTTGATATAGCAAATATTTGAACAAAATTATATAATCCTGATCCTGCCCAAAAGGAATCTCTTTGGTATCTTTCTATTTGGTTGAAAGCTTCTCTTAAATCAATTCCTCTTTTCTTTAATTCAACATGAACTAAAGGTAACCCATTAACTAAAATTGTAACATCATATCTATTCTTATAATTTCCCTCATTATTAATATATTGATTTAATACTTGAAGACTATTGTTATGAATATTATTCTTATCTATTAAATAAATATTTTTCTTTTCTCCTGAATCAAGAGTTATTTCTTGTTTATAGTCTTCTTGGATTAATCTTGTCTTTTCAATTATGTAATCATTCTTATTTGCAATTACTTTAGTGAAGAACGAATCCCATTCTCCATCAGTAAATTGATAATTATTAAGTTTTTCTAATTGTCTTCTTAAGTTAAGGATTAATTCATCTTCAGAGTTAATATTTAATCTTTCATATCCCTGTTCAACTAAAGTTTTTATTAATTCTTTTTCAAGAGCATCTTCACTTTGAAAAGATGTTGCGACTCTATTTAATCCAGTATATTCAGCTAATACAGTAGAGTTATCATTTTCACTTATTAAACCTATACTACTCACTAACACTCAACTCCTCAAAACTTAATAATTTATTTCTATAATATTCATATTGTTTTCTTCTTAGCTCTATTTCTGCAGGAAGACCTACAGTGATGTCATTAACCAACGCATCAAATTTATCTAAGATATTTACAATGCGATTTTGCTCATCTATCTCAGGCAAACCTATTTCCAATTTATAAAATTTTTTATGCGGCAAGTCGGGAACAGTACCACCAGAAGCAACTCTTAACATTTCATTAAACATTTGAGTACTGTTTAAAACATGATATAAATATCTTTTATTTAATTCTATAGTTGGAGTAACTTTGAAAAAGTTATTGTGAAAACATCCCTCAACACCATAAACAATTTTTCCAGTACTTCCAGTCCTCGTAACTAATATGTCATCTTTTTTACAAATTACACTTTCAGATGGATTTTCTATATAATAGTTTTCTCCCTCATTTTTTAAGAACTGCACGGTAATATAAAAATATCTATTTTCACCGGGTTCCTTTTTCCTTTGATTAATTGGTATTTGTAACCCTTGATTAATAATACATATATCCTCCATCTTATATACAGGATAATTAGGATTAAACAATAATTTGCCACGCCAAAACTCGTATTGGCTCTTTCTCGCTTCTAGCTCCGCTTCTAGCTCCGCTTCTAGCTCGCCAAATTTATCAAGAATTCTTACTATTTCTTCTTGTATCTCAAATGGAGGTATTGCTATTTTTATATTTCTAAAATCCCCTTGGTTTAACTTAGGTATATTACCATGTATTAAATCTTTAACATCTACAATTTGAAGATAATGATATAAATATCTCAAAGATACTCCTTCAACCTCTTCAATTATATGTGCATGATTATTAACCCATATCTTACCAACAGCCCAATTAACAACTGGAGTACCATTAACGGTTTGAACACTACCATCTTCTCCTACTAAAACATATTCGCCATCAAAAATATAATCATTAATGTAATCTTGAATACCATTAGCACCATAATAAGGATATTCACCGTTTTCTCTCACACCTTTACTAACTGGTTTTCTTTTACTATCTAAAATACTACAACAATCTTCTAACTTTTTAAATTCAACACCGTTAGGGCATTTTTCTTTTATTAATCGCTCTATTTCACTCATTTTATCACCTTTTTATTACATATATTTAATATCATATATGTACTCCTCTATCGTTGGAAAAATAACCTCAGTTTCACATCCTCTTGATATATAAAACTCTTCTTTTAAACTATTATTAATAAAGTCTTGAAATCTTTCATAATCCAATCCATATTGATCATTTGGTATATCACAATATAACTTCGTAATTTTTCCATATAATTTAGATTCTAAGTAATGATTATCTTCATTTTTACTCCACGATACATATATATCATTATATATTGGTTTTATATAATATTTTTTTCTTTTATCAATACTATCTCCATACCCTAAATATCTATAAACTTTTCCATGATACTTTATTGAATCTACAAATTTATTTTCTAAAAACATAGTTTTATCTTTATTTTTATCAAAAATAATTATAAGGGAATAAACACTTTCAAAAAATGACTGGTAAACTCTTTCTAATTCTTTATCCTTTTCTTTTCCGACATATGTATTACCACTCCATTGAGACATTGCATATGCTATTTCATAAATCATTTTTTCAAAAATTTCTTTCCAATCTGTCAATCGAACAAATCTATATTTTATATATGATTGGTGTTAGTATAGATATATAGACGCGAAATTCTGTCCAATATGGTATAATACTATACCAAGACGGAAGGAGATGTGTCTATGGCAAAACAATATAA
>CACYFN010000041.1 GCA_902773675.1 uncultured Erysipelotrichaceae bacterium
GGAAAAAAATTGGTAGTATTTTATATAAATTCTACCAATTTAGTCTTACAATTCTTATTTACTGATAAAAACTGAAATTTAACTTTTCATTTGACTAAAATATAATAAAAAAGTATTAAATTTCGAATTTAATACTATCAATTATATTTAAAATACTTTTTCACTAGATCCATCAGTATATTCTAATAAATAAGTTGTAGCTCCATCATTATTACTTTGTTCTTTAATTTCTTTTACTACTTTACCAGTATTTTCTACAGAATAAGAAAATTTAAAGCCATAATTTTCTTTTTTAGTAATAGTTAATAAATATACTTTTTTATCTTTATCAATTATAGTTCTAATATCAGTATTATCATCAGTAGATTTATATAAGTAAATTGAATCAGCATATATATAACTTCCATCAATTGTTAAATAAGTATCAGCATTAGCTATACCACTTTGTCTTTCAAAATACAATTTGCCATCATTTAATTTGTATAAAACAGGTCCATCTAAATTGAAAATAATATAATATTTATCATATGGATATAATTCATTATAAGTTTTACCAAGAGAAGCAGAATAAACTACTCTATTATCAGGTGTTGTTGAATTATCATAATCAATATTTGTATTTATAACTCTTTTATTAGCACTATCAACATACGCAAATAATGAACTAAATCCACACGTTTGAAATACATTAGGACTTATAGATTCGATACCATAAACTTTTCCTTCAGCTACAACTTTAATAAATTCAAATTTATAATTATAATCGTTTGTACCAACAGATTCAAGATTATAATATTTATTATAATAAACATCACCATTTTCAGTTAAAGCAGCTAATCTCTTATCATAACCATTACAACTTTCTCCAAGTGCAACTTGAATTACTTTATCAGGTATAGTTGAATCAACTACTTCAGTTCCATCTGCTTTATGAAATACAACTTTTCCATCTTTAATATAAAAATAAGCATCCTTATCAATATTAAAAACTGCTTTCCCTTCATTATTACCAACAGATCCTATTTTAATATTAGTATCAACTTTATTAGTAGAACTACTAATGTCTGAAGAAGTATCTCCATTTTCACTCTTTAATCCCAAAAAATTCTTATCATAAATAATAAATCCCCCTAATAATAAAATAATAATTACTAAAAATATAATCAAACCACTATTTTTCTTTTTCATATATACCTTTCAAATAAATTATATATTAAAAATAAACATGATACAATAATAATTTATTTAAATATTTATAAAGTTTTTGTAACATGTAAAATATAAGTAAAAAAGTACTAAAAGTACTTTATACAAATATAGATAAAATTAATCCACCTATAATAATTAAAACTAATAAAATTAAATAATCACCTACTGATTTATTATCATCATAGAAATTATTTCCGTCTTCACATATTTTATCACAGGTATAATTACTTCTCCCATAATGTTTTTCATATTTATCACAACTATATTGTGAACCATCTATATATGTTTTATATTTCTCACAATAGTATTTGCATCCACTAACGCAACCTTCATATTTTTTATCAGTATTTAAATATTTACAACTAGAACAAGTCATAATATCTCCCCTTTCGAGGAGTATAATATCATTCCAGTTAACTGGAGAGTCAAATTCAAAAAAATAAGTATTTTATTACTTATTTATCTTATTAATTATTTCAATCATTAATGGTATTTTATCATAATAATTAAGTATTTCAGTTAAACTACCATTTATAGAATTTTTACCTAGTTTTATTTCTTCAATATCATTAGAATGCATTGAAAGTGCTCTTTTTAAACTAAATTCTAACCAATTACATTCTTCAATAATAGAAGCATAAGCAGAAATATTAATACTATCTTCTAATTTCATAATACTAAAGTATTCAGAAGCAAATACATCATATTTATCAATCTGTACATCATCTGTTAAAAACCATGCACTATTAAAATAATCTATACTAGGATTATCAATAATTGCAGTTTCCCAATCAATAATATAAGGTATATTATTATTCCATAAAACATTTCTTCTATTAAAGTCTTTATGAACATAAGATATTTGATCGGATAATTTTAAATAACTATCATATACTTTATCATATAATCTAATCAAATCATCGATTCTATTTCTAAATAATAATGACCATTCTTCATCATTATCTTTAAGTAATTCATAATACTTTCTATAATCTATTTTATTATATTTAATAATATCTACTTTATCATTAACTTTAATACTATGTAATTTAGCTAATTCTTTAGCAAGTACTCTAACATGTTCTAAAGTTAATTCACAAGTTTTAAGTATAATTCCATTACACCACTTATATATTAATATATTATTACCATCTATCTCTTGTATATATTTATCATTATATTTTATAGCACATACACTATTAATATTATTATTGAAGGCTATATTAGCTATTTCTTCAGATTTTTCTATTTTATTATATAAATTAGGATTGTTTAACAAATTATCTTGATTTATTACTTTAATAGCAAATTCCCCAGAATCAGTTACTAATTTATACATTTTATTAGTAAGACCACCAATAATTTCTTTATAATCTTTATAATTGCCTAAATTATATTTATTACATATTTTTTTAAATATATTTTCATTCATAAAAGCATACCTCCTAATAATTATATAGTTTTTATAAGAATATTTAAATCTATTTTAATTATAGCAAACAATTATTTATTAGTAAACAAAAACAACCATTAAGGTTATTTCTATTATTTAAAAATTTCCGTAAAATTTAGATATTCATGTTTTTTCATATCTAATTTAGGATAATTATCATCCTCTCCTAAATCTATTTTATTATACATCTTAATAGTATTATTATCAGAATTTAAATCAATAATATTATCAAATTTATCTAAAATATATTTACCATATTTATCAAGTATAATGTCTTTACTATGTATAGATGCATATACTTTATTATTATTATAACTAGCATTATCTAGTAAATCATTAAAGTTAAGTATTAAATTTAATGAATCAAAATTATCTAATATATAAGTAAATTTATTATTAGTACTAATTAATTGATCTATAAAAATATTAGCCAAATCTTTTGTTTTATCAGCTATTATTATAAAAGCTGTTTTATTATTAATACAACTTAAATCAATTTCATTAGTACATAATAAATTAAGTAATTGATCTCTTAACATATATAAATTTAAATTCTGTTTAACAACAGATATAATACTACCTTTTGTTTCGTATGGGGCAAATACAATACCAGATAACATAGTATAAATAGAATCATTTATATCAAGTTTTTCTAAATAAGTTTGTAAATAAGTTTTGTCACCTATTTTTTCTTCACCTTTATTCATCATTACTTGAATACTACCTAAATTAATATTATTAATATTTCCTTCTTTAAATAATATTAATACTAAACCAACAAAATAATTAGCAGCCATATTCATCCAAAAAGGATCAACATTAGGATTATCATCTTTAAATATTTCTAATCCTATTTTATTAATTAAATCATTACATTCATCGAAATTATTTTTTTGATATAATTTATATGGTAGTAATAATGGATTGTATCCATTAGATTTAGTTGTATCATTTAAATTTAATGTAATTACATTATAATTATTATCAAGTAATTCTTTTGAAAATGTCTTAAAATACTCATCTCTAGTATTAAATATACATAAATTATCACCATTATTTATTGCTTTTTTAACTTCATTAAAAAGTATGTATCTTGTCTTTCCTGTATTTTTCTTTCCTATTATTAAATTTGTATCTAACATATTATCACCTTCCTAATATAAAGACTTAACATAAGTATTTTTAGATTTAATATTTTTAGTAATTTTACCATTATGAATATTACTGCGCATATAATCTAATTTTTTAATACTTTCATTAATATCCTCTTGTTTTTTTAATAATTCATCTTTCTTTTTTAACATAATTTCATTAGAAAAATTATTCCAATTATCTTTTATTTCTTCTAAACTAAAACCTACTTTTTTAAGTTCATTTATTAAGTTTAAATCATCTACCTGCTCCTCTTTATAATACCTGTAATCTGTAAATAAATCTATATCTGCCGGTTTAAATAAATCAATTTCATCATAATATCTAAGTGTTCTAATTGGAACACCTGTAAGTTTAGAAAATTCTCCTATTCTCAGCACTACCAAATACTCCTTTCATATTAAATATGATTATTCTTTATTTTATTAAAATAATATTCTTCAAGCGTTAAATCCTATTTATATAATTTATTAGCTAAACTAGTACCAACATATCGAATATGCCATGGTTCATATTGCATTTTAACTATTTCTTGTTTATATTTAGGATATCTTAAAACAAATACAAATTTGTGAAGTATACTATGAATAAATTTTGTTTCTTCGTCACTATCATCACATATACCTGCCCAATCTCCATCTTTATAATAATCAAAATCAATTGGATTATCTTTATTGACTAATATTTCATAATTCATAAAATCCCCTATTTCTTTATAAATTTATTACCATACAATTCATAAAATCGCTCTTTTGACATTATATTTTCATAGTTAATACAAGTACTACCTAAAAATGTAGTTACTTTGTATTTTCTAAAAGGTACAAATCCTAGTTTTTCTTGAACTTTTTTTGATTTACTATTTCCTTCATAATATCCATATAAAATATTATCATAACCTAAATCATAAATATATTTCATCGCACCTATTAATGCTTCAACAACATAGCCTTTGCCCCAATATTTAGGATGAATATAACAAGATATTTCCAAACTATTTAAATCTTTATTATATCTATCAAAACCTATATTACCAATTGGTTCCATGGTATTTTTTAAAAATATAATATAATCATATGTTCTACTTTTTTCATGCCTCTTATGATGTTCTTCGATTGATGAATCCATACTAAACCAACTTCTAATAGAATCTTGATCATTTTTTACATATTCAAAAATTCCATCAATTCCTTCTAAATAATTAAAATCATATTCATGAACTTTAACATAATCTTCTATTTCCCCATATTTAATTATTAATCTATCAGTTATTATTTCTTTCACTTTAACCTCATTTTAATTTACTTCTATATAATTCATTAAATCTTTCTTTAGAAATAATTGATGTATAGCTTGTTATTGGGATGCCATTTTTTATCCATGCATTTTCTAATTTTTTGTATGGTAAAAACCCAAGTTTTTCTCCTAGTGATTTTGATTTTATATTGCCTTCATCATACCCACACAATATATTTTCATAATTTTGATTGAATAAAAATTTCATTATCTCAATTAAAGCTTCACTAGTATATCCTTTTCTCCAATAATTAGGATGAGTATTAAAAGCAAGTTCTATTGCATTAATATCTTTTTGTTCTCTATCAGCAGTTACATTGCCAATAGGTTCCATTGTATCTTTCAGATAAATAACCCAGTCATAAGATTCAGGTTCTGGTATTTCCCATCCCTCTATGTTTTTCGGATCCTGCTTTACAAATTTAAATTCCCCAGCAATATCTCTTAATTTTCTAAAATCATACTCATATACTTTTTGTAAATCTTCTAACGTTCCTCTTTTTAAAATAAGTCTTTCTGTTTCTAATTGTGGTGTTTCATACATCATATTTATTTTACCTTTCTAAATAACGATTTAATCTTCATTTTAGGAATTAAATCATTACCATATATTTGATTAGCTTTACTATCTAATTGATTGCTAATCTGTATTCTTTTACACATCATTAATAACTCTTTATATTGTCTTAATTTATCAATCTTTTTCATAACTATCCCCCTTTCGATAGTTATATTAACACTCCAGTTAACTAGAGTGTCAAGCACTATTTAATTTTTTTATTATTTAATTTATTTACAATTCCTTCCATATTAAATATCTTTATACCATCTTTTTCAATTGCTGTATCAATTGAAAGGTCAACAAATTCATCATATGTTAAATTTGGTTCTATTTGAAGCGCTAAAGCAAAGAAACCAGATAATTTAGGTACTGCCCAACTATAAGTAGCTTGCCCACAATATAAATAATCATGTTCTGTAGTTACTAAAGGCGTCATTTTACCACCTGTAATAATAGCAATTTTGTCATTATATTTACCATCTTCCATTGTTGCTTCTTGCCAATCAGAATAATATAACTTTCCTGTATTAGGGTTTTTATTGATACAAGTAAAATGTTCAGAAAATAAAGATGAATCAATAACATAACAACCCTGTTCTAATAATTTATTTACAATACTAGCAAATTTCTCATTTTCACGTTGCCTTGATGCACTAATATTTACAATTTTAATATTAGCTCCACATTTATTTTTTTCATATATATCACATAAAGCATCATAATCATCAATTATAATATTATCTCTTTTTTGTCGTGTTCCATAAAAATAAATATTAGCTTTCGGAGTAACACCTAAATTTTTCCCGGCAATTTGAGTAGCAACAGTTGTTCCATGAAAATGGACTTCATAATCATATTTGCAATTTTGATGATATACTATACATTCTTTTAATTCATCAGGAATAATTTCGAAAGCAAAATCAATAACAGCAATGTTAACGCCACTACCATTAATACCTTGTTCGTGTAGATTTTTTATTTCATCATCCACATAATAAATACTATCATTGAAATGAAAAGGATGATCTTTAGGAAAAATGGTTCTTGTTGACCAAGGTACTTTACTAATTATATTATCGTCAATATCATCTGAAAATATATAATTTGTTAAATCTTCAAAACAAAAACCCCAATTTCTAAAATAATTTTTTCTATTTAATAACTGTTCTTTTAACCAATCATTTGTTATAACTTTAGGTACAACCGGATTATCCTCTTTAATTGCTTTAACCCAATCTTCATATTTATCGTATTTATTCATTTATTTAACTTCCTTTATTTTAAATTGTATTCCAATCGTTCTAGATAATTCCATAATATATGCATCTAATTCATATAGATTATGTTTAAACATAATTTTTAATTTATCTAGATATATTTTTTAATATTTTAATTATAATAATCTAATGTATATCATTTTTTATTTCATTATATTTTTTTGTATTAATAATTTTTTCATTATTTTTTATAGATTCATATAATATTTCTGTTTTTAATTTATAATCACTAAAACTATACCAATTTAGAGGAAACAAATCACTATTATCATCATTTATATTACGATTATTCTCTTTTAAATAATTCATTTCCATCATAACATATATATCTTTATTATTCACATTTTTCACCTATTTTCTAACTTGTATATTTTGATAATTTTTAAACATTTCATTATAAAAGTTATTTAGTAATTCTATTAATTCACTACCTACAATACTTTCTAAAATTTGTAAATATTTTTCATCATTCGGAAAATTAATTAATTCAAAATATTGAGCAAATATTTCAATAAAATCATTATTATCATAGCTATAATATTCTTTACCATGACCTATTTGTCTTATTTCACCATTTCCCATTTCTATACCTTTTTCAAAAACTTCTCCCTGTGTTAAAGCATCTATAATATCAAGTAATGATCCTAAAGATGTAATTTCAGGTAAAACGCTAACTAGTTCACTTAAAACTACTTCATTATAATATTGCCTATACTGTTTCTCGATAGGGAAATTTTCTTGTAAATATTCTAGTGTTTCATCAGAATAAATACCTCTATATCTTTCAATTATCTTTGAAAATGTTTCTATATAAGTTTTCTCGTTTTCTTGCGTGTATTGACTTTGTTTATAAAAATCTTGTTTAAATATGTCTTCTAATAATCTTCTTTCATTCAAATAATTTTTCCTTAACTTTTCAAGTGAATCATAATCTATAATTATATTTAAATTTTTAAATTGATTAGGAACTTCATAATCCTTCACAATAAAGTGTAAAAAATGTCCTAATTCATGTAAGAAAGATCCAATTGCATTTATTTCATTAACATTTATAGAAAAACAATTATAATTATGAAAAAAATACGACCTTGAATCTTTTTTCAAAATAAACTGTGGATTAGAAATTTTAATTTCTATAAGTTTATTTATAATTACGTTAGTAAATCTATTTTTATTAATAAACATCATTTTAAATGAATTATAAGCTAATTCAATAACTTCAATACTACTTTTCCCATCATTTTCAAAAACTTCTTTGAATTTATCAAGTAATAATTGCTCTTCTATTTCAATTTCTCCAATATAGTATTTTTCATATTCATCTTTTAATATTTCATTTTTTTGTCTTTCTAGCGGTTCATTTATATCAAAATTCATAGGAATATTTCCATATTTTTCTTCCCAATTAATTCCACGAAATCTTAATATTGTTTGTATTTCCACATTAGATATATTATCATAAGTTAAAATATTTAATAAACTATTTTTATCTAAAAGTACACTTAAATGTTCAAGTAATGTAAAACCCCAATATTTTTGTAAAAGAAATCTATTAGATATATTTACATTTTTTATTAAAGCTTTAAAAGTATCACCGCCAAATTTTAAATTAAAGATTATAAATGAATTAATTTCATCATAAATTGTTTTTTGGTTATTTCCGATTTGATTTAATAATTCATCAGAGATATTTAAAAAATTAATAAAAAATCCTTGTTTTAAAAAAATTTTTAAAAATTCCACATTTTTTTTAGCATATTCTCCTAATTTTTTCCTATCATCACGTTTAATTTTATCAAAATTTTCTAATATAATATCAAGATATGTTTTATTATTATCATATTTAAATAATAAACTTTTAAATTCTATGTCTTTAAGTATTATATCAAATTTTCCATTTTTTATAAAAATTCTATTTAATTCTTTATCAAAAGGTCCTAAACTAAAATTAAATTTAAAACAAGGATTGATTTTTAAAATATAATCTAAAAAGGTATTATTGTCATCATATTTAGATATAAATAAATCTTTATATTGTTTACTAATATTTGAAATTAAATTAAATTCTTTTTTTTCAATTAAATAATATAAAATATTAGAAGTAAAATTTATATTATCTATATTTTCTTTAAAATAATCAAAATGCTTATTTAATAATTCATAAGTGTTATCCTTTGGTAATGAAACTAACAATTTATCAAATATATAAAAATTTTCAGAATAAATATTATCACATTTCATAAAATAATCATAAAATAAAAGATTCAATTCACTAAACTCTTTGGTAACATATAAAGTATCAATCATTATTTTATTATTTAACATATATTCAAGTAATGTTTCTTGCTCATTTATTTTAATAGAAAGCAATGTTTTTAGTTTGTCAATCGGGAAAAAACTTATAATATTTATTTCATGATTTAAATAAATTTCTATTATTTCACTATTTTTAATAAATCTATTTAATAATTCATCTTGATTATCATGATAAAAATTAAAAAATTCTCCATGTTTTTCTAATAATATATCTAATATTGTTTTATTGCCATCAACTTTTGTTAAATAAAAATCATTAGATATATCACTCGTTTGACAGGTTAATGCACTCGAATATTCTGTATTTAAATATTTTATTGCAACCTTTACATTCTTTCTTATTCTTTTTTCTATTAAATTAAATTTTTTTCTTTCAGGTTTTACAATTTTAATATTAGCCACCATTATCACCACTATCTTTCTATTCAAATTACATATATAACAATTTGGAAGTTAATTCTTAATTTTATTTAACATATCTTTATCTTATTCATAAACTCTTCCAACTAATATTCCTTCAATAGAACATGTTGGTATTCCAAATAAAATAGCACTTTCTCTATCTGTCAAAAAATTATCTTTATTTTTTCTATCTATTATAAATCTATTATAGTAGGCATCATTAATTTATTTTATCATAATATTTTTAGAATTATTATCCTTCATTTTATCATTTACAATTTTAATATATACTTCTTTAGTCATATTTACACCTTTATTTATATTTTATCTGCTTTATCTAAAAAATCATTTAATTTCTTATACCAAGAAAACATACCTAATTTTCTACTTGCATATTTATTCAATTTTTCACTACCTTCTATTAAATAAATTATAGCAAATATAAATCCATAAGTAAAGAAAGAAAAAAAATGTTAATTTAAATTTGAAGTGCAACACTTCTAAGTTGAAAAAGACATATGAATATCCTATAATATAATTTGCTCAAAAGAAAGGAAAATTCATATGTCTGAAACAAATAATACTACAAATAATAAAGAAAATCAATATCATCATTTAACCAAAGATGATAGAGTTAAAATTGAAACATTAAGTTCACAGGTAGATAATAAAGGAAAAAGATTATTTAGTAACGTTTATATTGCTAATCTTTTAGGAGTTCATAAATCTACTATCGGTAGAGAATTAAAGAAACGTATTAAATCTAAAATTATGATCAGAACAGGTAATATTA
>CACYFN010000042.1 GCA_902773675.1 uncultured Erysipelotrichaceae bacterium
TAAAAATTGAAATTTTTAAAATCTTTTTGGCGTGGAACAAAAATCTTTTTAAAATTTTTGAAGAAAATGACTTGACTTATTATAGTTAGTCACTTCCAAATATGATATAATTATATTATTTTTTTTGAAAATGTTCAATATTTTATTGTAAACTCTTTTGAAATTTAGAATTTTAGTGTATAATTATATTATGGTAGGTGATATAAATGGTATTAAAAAGGCCTTATCTTATTTTGATTAAATATTTTCGTCTTATTCATTTAGTTATGGCTATTTTTTCTGCATATTGTATATATAAGATGAATTTTTTACTTAAATTTTTTAATGAATATTTGGTTAATGATATTAATGTTATTGGAAATGATTTACAAGGAACTTTATTTAGTGCTGTTTTATTTGCTTTTACTATAATAATATTATTTGTTTCTATTATATTATTATTTACAATGCTAAGTAAGAAAAAACCTTTTAAGTTTTATTTATATAATACAGTAGCTTATCTTTTTATATTAATTTTACTATTTTATTCTTATTCTTTTTTAGGAAAAATGGAAACAAGTTTAATTGATATATTAGTTGTTAGAGTATTAAGAGATTTATTTTTAATTTCTTTATTTGTTCAAGGTATTTCTCTTATTTATTTTTTTATTCGAATTATTGGTTTGGATTTAAAAAAATTTGATTTTATGTCTGATGTTGAAAGTTATAATTTAGATAGTGATAATTTGGATGAAATTGAAGTTAGTTTTGATTTTGATTCTAATGAAAGACGTAGAATTAGAAAACAGAAACTTGCTGATTTAAAATTTACTTTTAGAGAAAATAGATTTATTATTATATGTGTTATTATAATCGTATTAGGAATTTCTGCTTATTTAGTTTATTCTAAAGTTTATTTGGCTAGTAAAACTTATAATCAGGGAGAACTTGTAAATAGTGAATATTATAATATTCGTATTGATAATAGTTATATATTGAATACTTCAAAAAATGGTAAGAAAATTACAAATAATTATTTAGTTGTTGTTGATGTAAATATAATGAATACTAGTTATTATAAAAAATTTATTTCTGGTAATTTAAAATTACATATTGGTGATAATATTTATAATATAACTAATAATTATAATAAATATCTTACTGATTTAGGAAGTGTTTATGAAAATGAAGAAATTTCTTTAAAAGGTAATAATTATTTATTTGTATTTGAAGTTAATATTGAGGATATAAAAAAAGATATGATTATATATTATTATGACAATATTAATAATATTAAGATAAAGTTAAAACCTCAGACATTCAAACAAGAAGAAAAAAAATATAATTTAAATGATGAATTAGATATTGATAGTGATAGCTTTGTTATTAAATCTTATGATATTCAAGATAAAATGATAATTAATTATGAATTATGTTTAAGTAATGGGTGCTACCAGATGAAACAAAATATTGTACCTACTTTAGATACAAATTATGATAAAGTTATTATGAAATTAGAGGGTACTAGTAAATATACTAATGATAGTAAATTTAAAGGATTTAGTAAGATTATTGCTAATTTAGGATATATTGAATATGATATTGGTGGTAATACTTATATTTCTAATATGACACGTTTTACTAATTTAAAAAAAGAAGAGGAAAATATTTATTATTATGAAGTAGATAAGAATATTATGAATGCTGATAATATATTTTTAGTATTAAATACAAGAAAGTTTAAATATAATATTATTTTAAAATAATTTATATACAAAAGTTAGTTAATATGTTATAATGGAGGTGTTAGAATAGTGAAGAAGATATTATTTTTATTATTATTTATAATTCCTATAAGTGTAAGTGCTAGATCAAAAACTAGTTGTGATTATAAGTTAGTTTCTAATTTAAAAAAATTAGCTAGTAATGTTGATATTACTTATACTTATAAAATTGTTGAAGATAATGTATATTATGATGTTACTATTTCTAATATTCAGGAAAATATTTATTTTAAAACTAATTTTTCTAATGATATTTATTATTATTCTGACACTAATAATGGTGAGATTGTTATAGAAAATGTTTTTCCTGGAAATAATAAATTTACATTTTATTCTAGTGATAGTGGATGCTTAAATGAGAAGTTAGTTGTTAAAAATATTAATTTACCTTATTATAATAGATATTATAATTATGATGAGTGTAAAGGTATTGAAGATTTTAGTTCATGTCAGAGATGGTCTTTGAATAATGATGATTATAATACTTTTCTTGAAAAAACATTAAAATATAAAAGTAGTTTAGAAAAGATTGATAATGGTGATAATGTAAATAAAAATTTATCTTTTTTTCAAAAATTAATTAATTATTTTGTAAATTATTTTTATTTAATAATTCCTTTAATTACATTATTTATTGTTGGAATTATGTATTTATTTAGATTTATTAGAAATAGAAAAGATAGATTTGATATTTAATCCTTTAGGGGGTGTATGATGAAGAAAAAAATAGCAATAATTTTGCTTTTTATGATTTTATTTCTTATAGGCTGTGATTTAGTTAAAGCATGTGATAGTGGATATTATGAAGGCGTAGATGGAAATTGTTATTCGGTTGATGCTATTTATAATGCTTCATATAATCAACCAAGTGGAGTTTGCAATACTGGAATATGTGGAAGTACATTTCCTTCAGGCAATTATAGCTTTTTTAATGCGCATAAGCCTAGTATACCTATTTATGGAGTTAGAGTTACATTAGTAAATGGTAATGGTGACACTGTTTATGGACATTATAAAAGTTCAAAAAAAGCTACGCCTATGTATATTAATTTTTGGGCTACTAAAAAATTTCGTGATGTAATTGAGACAGGCATGCCAAATAAAGGTAATTATTTTTCTAATATTACGTCTTTGGCATCTTCAATAAATGTTTATGCTTCTGATTTAAATTTCTTTAATTGTGATGATACAGGATCAAAAAAATGTGATTTTGATGGTGAAGGTATAAAATATGAAAATATTATAGATAGAATGGAAAATTATAATGTAGCAAAAACTATTTATGATAAATATTTAAATTGTAATGCTCCTGGTTTTGATAATTGTGTTACAGATGCAAGAAGAAAATTATCTGATTTATCGTTTGAACAAATTGCTAGTGGACAATATTATTACAAGGTTGAACCTATTTTTGTTTATTATGCATCTAATAGTGGTAGTCATCGTTGGTATATTGGTACTGCTTATGAGATTGGAGTTGCTATTAAAAGTGATATAAAAAAAGGTAATTTAAGTTCTGCTTATCAGGGAGCAATCAATTGTGGTAATGATTATAATTATGGTTGGGGAGGAGACTATTATGTATTTGATAACTGGTTAACTTCTATATATTTAGATAAAAATATTGCTGGATATTCAAAGGTTAGTAAAAGTACTGCTTGTCCAAATAGATTTAATAATTTAATTAATAATTCAAAGGTTGGTTGGTCTAAGATTATTATTGATTTATCAAATATTGTTCCCAAAAAAGTTACTCTTCGTGTTTACAAAAGATATGGTTCAGTAGGATCTAAAAATTTAAGTCCTTATTTTTGGGGTGTTAGTTTATATAAAAAAAATGAAACTACCGGAAATTTTAATTTTGCCGGTTATAAATTGGGCTGGGTAAATTCATCTTATGTTGAATTTGATAATTTGACTGCTGGTGATTATTATATTAAAGAATCTAGAATACCTACAAGTGTTAAAAAAGTTCATTTTAGACAAAGAACAGCGAATGTTGGTGATTATAGTATAGATATAGGTTCCAATATTACACCTGATGGAGAGTATGCACAAAGTAATGTTTTTCATATAGAAGGTACACGGAAGGAAGGTATTATTATTTACAATGATGAGGGAACATCAAATAATACCCATTATTTACGTGTTACTAAGAAAAAAGGTACTATAGGTAATTTTAGTTCTTATGGAGATAAAACTACCTTTGTGTTATATAAAAAAGATCCTAATGGTAATATTAATTTACAAGGAAATTGGTATAAAAGAATATCTACTAAGGAAAAAGGTACATCTCAAGAGTATATTAATTTTGAAAATATAGATAGTGGAACATATATTTTAGCTGAGGAAGGCTGGAATTCTAATACTACTGCTGTTACATTTCTTAAGCGTACTGATACAATTGGAGATTATAGTATTGATTTGGGTAGTTCTAGTACTTCTAATAAATCTCAAGTTTTTAGTAACAGTTTTACTTATGATTCTTCTAAAAATCAGTATATATTAGTTTTGAATGATGTTACAGATAATTCAAACTGTGGTTGTAGTTGTCGATTAGAAAAACTTAAGACAGAAGTTTGTTCTAATTTGTCAACAGGAATTTGTTATACTAATACTGAAAAAACTTTAAATATGCTTCAAGAACTTTATGATGATTATAAAGGTGGAGATTTTAATTTATTATTTAATTATACTTATGATAATTCGAAGACTTTAGATATTTCAAAGACTGCTTGTGGGCATGTTGATTGTACTGGAACAGTTAGTAGTGATTCTAGTAATAGTTTTTCTTGTACAAATGGTGTTTTGGATTATAAATCAAAAGATTATAATTATAGATTTACTTCTGATACTGATGCAAATCTTATTGATATTTTAAAAAATAGTTTGAAGGATAAAAAAGTTTGTTATAGGACTGAAAAGTCTAATGTTATTCCTTACATATATGATGATTTAGATGTTAAATGTGGTGTTTCATATGAATATAATACTGATTATTTTTCTAATGAAACTGTATATTCTGGATCTCTTTTATGGCGAAAATTACCTTCTTCTGATAAAACAGTAGGAACTTTAAAAATAAATTTATCTTGTAGTAAAAGTTTTGTATTTGATACGAATTTGGGAGTTAGTAAAGATGAATATTTTAATAATTTAAAGATTGATTCATCAATCATTATTGGTGAAGTTGTTCCTAGTATGTCAATTAAGTTAAATGATAGTTCTAAAGTTAAGGAAAACTTTAGTATTATTCCAAGTCATACTTATGATTATATATCTCCTAATTCTAATTCTGGTTGTGATAATGAGAATAATTGTTATGTTAGTTGGGATATTTCTTATGATATGTTTATTAATTATTCTACTGATTGGTATTTGTTTAATGGAAAGTTTTATAAAGATTTAATAGATAATGTTGATTATATTTCTGCAGGTAGTGGACTTCCTATTTCAGTTACTGAAAAAACTTCTAATAATTTAAATGCTGTTTTATCGTTTACTTCATCTTATACTGATAATAATAAGTATTCTTCTGATTGTCTTTATAATGTTAAAAATGATATTATTAAGGATGATTGTGATTCTGATAATGGAGATGCTTGTAAAAAAATGGGTTATAATTTTGATTTTAGAATAATTGATTTTAATAATCCTTTTCCTGGAAAAGAAGGAATAAAACGAAATACTGGTAGTAATTGGTGTGGAGGTTCTAATATTGGTAAAATTTATAATACTACTGATGATTCTGGAAAAAGAATATATTATATGATTGGAGATACTAATAATGATTTAATTGTTGATAATAATGATTATATTAGCGATGTAGAAACATTTAAATCTAATGTTGCAAATGATATCGATGGTGATGGTGAAATTACTTTTACTACTTCTGATTGTAATAGCAGTGATAGATTAATAACTGATAATTGTATTTTATATCGTTATGTTAATGATGGAGGTAAGGCTTGTAATGGTGAATCTGATTATAATTCAATTATAAAAAATTATATAACAGATGCTACTAATAGTTATAGTACTGATTTACCTATGTATAGTTTTACTTTAACTGCTTCTGATATTAATAAAATTAGATCTTATAATTCTAAACATTCTTATAATGATTTTAATTTAAAATGTGATGAAGATGGAAATAGATGCTTAAGTAATTTTCTTACTGATTGGATAAAGAATCATACTATTAATAATCAGAGTGTATCTTATAATTTGGATGGTAATAGTTCAAGTTGTTATAATGATAGATATAATGAAAAATGGTGTAGTAATAATTAAGGAGGTGATGTTTTGAAAGATTCTATGTGGGGGGCAATGGTAATTATGTTAGGTGTATTAGCTATTAGTGTCATTTATTTCTTTCAAAATGTTACTAATACTGATGAACAAAATTATAATTTACTAAAAGAGACTACTGAGGCTGCAATGTATGATGCTTTTGATTTATCTCGTTATCGATATGATGGTACTATTAGTATTATTGAGGAAAAGTTTATTGAAAATTTTTTAAGAAGATTTGCTGAAAATGCATCTTTAGCACATACATATAAAATTGATATTTATGATGTTAATGAAACTCCACCTAAGGTAAGTATTAAGTTATCTACTGCTGATGGGACTACAACTTCTAATGTAGGTGGAGCTATTACTACATTTAATATTGTTAATAGAATTGATGCAATTTTGGAATCAAGATATTAAGAAGGGAGAAATTTATGAATAATTTTGGAATTGCTTTAAAAAAGTTTTTTACTAATAAAAATACTGTTACTATATTGGGAATTATAGTAATACTTATTTTACTTTATATTGGTTATGATAGGACGGTTAAAAGTTCTGTTGATCCAATAAACGTACCTGTTGCTGCAAAAAGAATTGTTGCTGAACATGAAATTACAAATGATGATATTGCTTATAGAAAAGTATCTAAAGTGGTAGTGGGTTCTAATGTTTTAACTAGTGCTGCATTTATAGTTGGTAAATATACTAATATTGGTGTTACTATACCTGAAGGAAGTATGTTTTATAGTGAATGGTTAGTTGATAAAGATAATATACCTGGAAAATGGATTGAAAGTGTAGATTTTGCTAATGGTGAGGAAGCTTATTATTTTTCTACTAATACTGTTAAGACTTTAGGAAATTCAGTTTTACCTAATTCATATGTTGATATATATATGAAGGCTAATGATGAAAATGGTAATATGATGCTTGGAAAACTACTTGAAAATATTAAAGTATTAGTTGTACATGATGGATCTGGTCATAATGTATTTGCTGATTCGGCTGAAATTGGAAGTCCTAGTTATTTAGGTTTTGCTTTGAGTCATGATTTATATATTTTACTTTCTAAAGCTGAACGTTTAGGCGATATTGATTTAATTCTTGCTCCACAAGGTTCTAATCCACAAGTTATGGATGAAAATGTAATTTTAGTTGGTAGTGAAACTTTAAGAGATTATATTGATGCAAATACTGTTATGCTAGAAGATGAACATGTTGAAGTAAAAACTGCAGATGTTGTTGAAAATGAGAATACAACTAATAGTGTTAATAATACTTTACCCAATAATGTAGTTAATGAGTAGTTTATATGGATAATATATTTGAAGAAATGGATTTTGGTCTGTTACAGCAATATCTTGATAATGATGATGTAACAGATATATCATATAGTAATAATGGGCAGTTATGGTTAAAAACGTTATCTCATGGTATATTTAGGGTAGATAATCCTGGTGTAGATAATGCTTTTATGGAGAAACTGGCTTTTCAATGTTCGAATGTTATGGGTAAAAGTTTTAATGCAGCTCATCCTTTTCTGGATAGTGAGAGTGCAGAATTACGTATGAACTTTGTACATGATTCTATTGCTAGAAATGGAATCGCAGTTTTGATACGTAAGACTCCAGCTAAAATAAGGTTGGAAAGAGATAAAATTATTAAAGAAAATTATATTACGGAAGATATTTTGGATTTTTTAATTAAATGTGTTCATGGACATTGTAATATAATTGTATGTGGAGAAACTGGTAGTGGAAAAACTGAGTTTGTTAAGTATTTAGCTGCTAATACGTTATTTGATGAAAAATTAATTACTATTGAAGATACTTTGGAACTTCACTTGGATAGAATTTTTCCTCAAAGAGATATAGTTGCTATGAAAACAAATAATATTGCTAGTTATACTGATGTTTTAGTTACTTGTATGAGACAGAATCCTAAATGGATTTTGTTATCTGAGGTTCGTAGTGCTGAGGCGGTTATGGCTGTTAGAAATTCAATATCTTCTGGACACTACATTTTATCTACTATACATGCTGATAAGGCTGCTTCAATTCCTAATCGTTTGTATAGTTTGCTTGAGACAAATCAAGATATTGAACAATTTTTAAAATCCATTTATAGATACATTCAACTTGGTGTTTATATTCGTGGATATCAAGATAAGACTACTAAGAAGTTTGTACGTGAAATTGCAGAAGTAACAGAATTTTATGTTACTGATGATAATGAAGCAAAATATAATGTTTTATATAAAAAGACACCTGGTGGTCATGTTATTAAAAATAACCCTAGTAAGTATTTGTATGAATATTTAGAGGCTCAGGGTGTTGATTTACCTGAAAATTTATTTGTTAAAGGTGATGGTATTTCTGCAACTGAGACTTTAAGTGAAAATCAAAGTGGTGTTGTTTTTGATAATAATAATGTTAATAATGTAGGTAATGCTGCTGGTGAAAATGATTTATTATTTGAATAGGGGTGATTAGATGAAGATAGTTTTTATAATTTCTGGATTGATTTTGATCTTTATTGTTATTTATCGTAATACTAGTGGTAAAAATATGTCAAAATATTTAAGTGAAAGTTTGGGACCTGTTTATGATAAAATTTCTCCTTATTCTTATAAGATGATTAGACAAAAAATTAAGGAAATGGGTCAAGATTATACTCCACAAAAATATTTATCTCAGATTGTTATTTTTGCAACTGTAGCTGGTGTTATTACATTTTTGTATTTTTATAGTATAATTATTTCTATAATATATGCTGTACTTGCGGTTTTAGTTATTCCTTATTTAAATTATTTGAGATGTAAAAGAATTTATAGTGAATTTATTTTTGAACAAATTCAAGTATATACTACTAATACTATAATGGAATTTAGAACTACTCAATCTTTTGTTAAAGCTCTCGAAGGAGTTTATAATTCTGGTGTTCTTGAAGATCCTGTTAAATCTGATGTTAAAGTTATGATTGATATGTCTTATGAGAATGGTACTATTAATGAGTCGCTTCTTTATATGGAATCTAAGTATGATTTCTTTATTGTAAGAAATATGCATCAATTATTCTTACAGATTACTAATGAAGGTGCATAGGGAAGAAAGAGCTCGTTTTAATAAGAAATTTTTAGTGTTTGGTATGGTTCTTTATTGTATGGGTATTTTAGTTCAATTTTTAGTAGGTGGAAGAGATACTTATCTTAATATGCTTAATTTATGGTATGTACAAGTTCTTATTCATTTAATTTTATTTGTAAATAGTTTCTTCTTGTTAAAGGGAGAAAAATATTATAATGAGAATGTGGGGGCTGAATAATATGAATATTTATTTATTTTTAGGAATAGCTTTTGTTGTAATATTTATATTTTTTTACAATAAAGTATTTGATACTAAAAGATTTGTTAGAGATGTTTCTCCATTTTTAAAAAAATTAATGGAGAAAGATTATGAATTTTATATAAATGTTAGATATGCTGATCAAGATATTGATGTTCAAAAAATGTTTGAAATGCGTATTAGAAATTTTCTTGCTGGCTTAATTGTTACTGCTGCTTTATTATTGTTAATGGGGTTTAATATTATTTATTTGGTTGCTGGTATTGTTATTTCTGTTTATTTATTTAAAGATCAATATATTAAACTTAAAGGATACTATAAGAGAAGAATTCATACTATTGATTTAATGTTACCTTATTATCTTAAGGGGCTAGAAATATTGGTTCAACATTATACTGTTCCAATTGCTTTAAGTCGTAGTATTGAAACAGCTCCTGATGTTTTTAAACCAGGATTAAGAAAAATGGTAGCTAAAATTGAAGAAGGAGATTCTTCTGTTCAACCATATTTGGATTTTGCTAATGAATATCCCGTTAGAGATTCATTACGTATGATGAGACTTTTATATAGACTTAGTTTAGGTTCTCAAGAGGATAAACATAAACAAATAATGGAATTTTCTAAAACTGTTTCTTCTTTACAAAATAAAGCAAGAGAGATTAAATATCAAGAAAGACTTGAACACATAGAGAAGCAAACTATGATTATGTTAGTTGCTACTGGTGGTGGAGTTCTTGCACTTTTATTTACATCTATGACAGTTTTAATGAATGTTTAATAAAAAATACTTGATTATATATTTCAATTTGTGGTATACTAAGTATGTATAAGGTATACCTTAGGAGGTGAAAATAATGAAAGAAGCTGCTGGAGAAGCTAATATGACAGTAATAACTATTGTATTAATTGCTATTGTATTAACTGTTGGAACTGTTATAGTTAATAGTGTGTTAAGTAATACTGGAAGGAGTTCTGCTTGTCAAGCTGCTGGTGGTAAGTGGAGCGCTGGAGTGTGTAAAAGTGGAAATACTACTTTAACTTGTGAGAAAGCAATTGTTGATATTGCTGGTAGTGCCAAAAAGGGTGAATGGTATTGTCATTAATAATTAAATTTACTTTGATTTGGTGATTTGTATTTTAGTTAATATTATGATATATTTGGGTTCTTTATTAAATAGTTTTGGTGAACTAGAAACTAATGATAAATGAATTGATATGTGAGGGAGGTCAATATTAGCCTTCTTTTTAATTTGTGTAAATCTTTAAATTATTATTGGTATATAAATTGACAAAATGACTTGAATGTTGGTATAATTATATTATGTGATAGGAAGAATATAATATAGAGTTGGAGGTATGTATGAAGGAGAGTATTGGTTCTACGGCATCACTTAATATTATTTTTACTTTTATAGCTATTGTATTTGCTTTTTTAGCTGGTACTCTAAGTTATTATAAAGCATTTAAG
>CACYFN010000043.1 GCA_902773675.1 uncultured Erysipelotrichaceae bacterium
AGCATATATTCCTATTAAAACATAACATATATATGAAAGAATATGAGTTATAATCTTTATAATCTTCATTTTCTACCTCCTATCTTTAAATATTTTTTTCTTATTTATATACATTTTTATAAGTATTATACTACCACATATTACAAGAATAGCGCTAATAACTATAAAAATAATAGATTTATTGCTTAGTGTATCATCAACGTTTACATCACTTTTATTTAATCCACTTGTATTCATATCTGATTCGCTTTGAATTTCACTTTTATTTAATTTTCTTAATCTATATGGACTATTATATGAGCCATCTCCATCTTCAATTATAATTTCACTATCAAGATATAATGTAGGATAAACATCTAATTGTGTATTAGAATTATTTCTGTCAACATTACTATTAGTTGAAATAGTATATAAACTATTTGTGTTTCCAACAGGAGTCATTGTCCATAATTGTTCTCTAGCCATATCACTCATCCAACTATTATTTTTATTTTCACAATATCCTAAATTGTTAATACAATTATCATCTACTCTATAGTAAGTAAATAAGTAATCACTAGGATATATTAATCCAATTTTACCTATATATAATTTTTCTCCATCATGATTATTATTTCTTTCTGATATATAAAAATCTTTGGCATTATAATTATACTTTTCTTCTCCACCGGTATAAAATACAGATGTGGCAATCATATTTTTAGCAGAACTAGACAACGTATTATAATAGTTTTCATTTAAATATTTTTCTATATTTGAATTTAAGAAAATATTACTATTACCATCAAAAGACATTTTTCCAATACTATCATTTTTTATAAGTTTTATTCTAAAATTATATTTACCATATTGATTTTCTACATTAAAAACACCTACAATACGCCATAATTCACAAGAAGATGTATCATCAGAAGTACAATTAAAATATACATAGTTTTTTGCAAATGGTCCAATATAACGATATTCATCTGTATTTGGAGCATTATTTGTATCAGGTTCAATTATTCTATAAATATCAAAGAATAATGTTTGTATCAGGTTCAATTATTCTATAAATATCAAAGAATAATGTATCTTCAAATGTATCTCTATCATCGTTCATAAATAATGTCAAATATTCTGTAGCTCTTAGTATTTTTTGACCAAAATATTTATTATTTTTAATATTAAATGATTTCCCATAATTATTATTTATTATAGAATATAAAATAATTAAGGGAATAATTAAATAAATTAATTTGTATTTTCTCATTTTCATCACCTAATTAATAACCACATCGGTATCCCATACTTCTTGATATGCATCATACTGAACTGTTTCTAATAAAAATTGTGAACTATATTGTCCAAAAAAGCCATCATTTTCGTCACAATATTCTGCACTATATGTCTCACTATCATAATCATAATATGAATCATAACAATTTTGTTTTAATGAATTAATATTATATGTTATTTTGTCAGTTAAAAGAGAAGTTGATTCTCCTTTTGATAATTTATATTTATAATAAAATATATGTTCAGAGTAATTACTATAATCAGTTGATCCACCATCAATCCAATCATTTGAGTTAATATAGTTAATAATAGCACGGTCTTCTTCAACTGGATAATAATCATCTTCTTCTTCATCATAAACGTTATAAATAAAGCGATTTGAAGCTTGATCATTATAATAATATTCATCTCTCCAGCTTTGATAAACAGTTATTCTTAATGCTACATCAATATCACTTTCATTTCTTCCGGATATTTCACAAGTATATTCTTCTCCTGGCCACCACTCATAAGGCGGATTACAATTTTTTTCTATTGTTGCTCCATAATATGTAGTATCAAAATTGTTATTAATAATATCGCTTGTATAGTAATAAGCTAGAGTAAAGCCAATAATGAATAAAAATATTGGCATTACTCCTAAAAATATCATTTTTATCTTACTATTTTTTTTCATTTAATCACCACTATCTAAAAAGTCCAAGTAATATTTTCTTCTGAATCGATGGTATATGTTGCGTTCCATAATTCGTTAATTAAATCTTCATCAATCTTTAACACCTCATAATAGAAGTTAAAGTGATACTCTTCATCATCTAATTCTCCATAGTTATTTGTTATACTATTTAGAATATTTATTGTATCTCCTGGATTAAATACTTTTTTATAATAATACCATCCATCGCTTCCTTTGACAAAATTATTTGAAAAGTTTTCATCCCAATTGAATGTTATTGTTTCATCTTCTCCATTGTAATGGGATATAAATGAATAATTATAATCTAAATCATTTTCTTCTGCTATTGCAATTAATAAATCTTCTGTTGGATTGACTGGATCGAGTGGTACAATTGGATCAACTGGAACACTCGGATAATATGATTCATCTGGATCATATTCAGTGTAGTAACCATCTACATAATGAGTATTACAGTATTTGGAAGTTGTATATTCCCAGTAGTCATCATATTTGAATCTTAGTACAACAGGCATAACAGAGGCCATTGTGTTAGTGCATCCTAAATTTAAATCTTCATGTAGATTTTTTCCTTGATAACAATAAATAAGTTTTCGTTTGTTTGCAACGTTTTTATTAAATACAATACTATTAAAAAAATATGCAATTGTACCACATATAATTAAAACGAATACAATAATTAGTATATTAACAATATTTTTCTTATTTTGTACTTTTTTAATCATAAAAATCCTCCAATTTAACTTATAAAATAATTACTAATTTTACTTGAATTACATATTTGAATGTCCGCCTTCAACGTTAGTAGGTATACAATCCGGTAAAATATAGTCTTTTAATGTACCATATGAATTCCAAGATTTATTGGCATAATAATATGGCAATTCTGTGGCTAAATCCTTATAACCATTTGTATATATTAAATATTCATCATCACTGCCATCAAGTGTAAATTCGGTATTATCACTATTTATTATTCCACTTATTGATATATTTTTAAAATAGTATGGTAATAATTGTTGCACTTTATATTTACCTGGATTTAAGAAATAGATCATACATGCATTATTTAAAGAAACAGTTGTTTCGAATCCATTTAATCCTGTAATTTTATATGTTTCATAAAATTTAGATGAGCTTGTTAATGCATTGTTCTTTGAACATAACATAAACCTTGGTATTATATCAATATCTAATGTTGCTTCTATTACTTCATCTGGTAAATCAAATTTAGTATCTTCCGTTGATGTTCCATAAAAATCTACTAATCTTATTCTTGCGGTTGTGGATACTAATTCATCATAACCTACATGATATTTTATATAAAATGTTGTACCATATTGTTCAATATTGTAATAAAATTCACTATCACCTGTAACTGGAGTTGATTCTTCAGTATCTATATCATATAACTCAACTGCATTAGTATTAAATTTCATATTTATATTTGGATATGATAAATATCTTTCAGCTCGCTCATTATATTCTACATCAACTTTAAGTATTACATCGTCACCAGGTTTAACAAAATCATTATTTACTCTTTCAAGTGTTATTGTAGGAATAATTATACCTCCATATAGTTTCCAATAACCAAGAATTGTTAAATCTTTTTCTGGCATTTTAAAGTTATCTTCTGATTGCCATCCATAAAACACATATTCCCCTTGTGGAGTAAAGGTAGGTAAATGTACAATTTCTCCAGCTTTGTATTTTTGTGGTTCTGGTAATAAGTTAGCAATATTAGATGGTAAATCATATTGTTCAAAATGATATGTTATAGTATATTCTTTTTCTGCAAATCTTCCTACTACAGTAACATCATTACTTGGCATAACAAATTTGTCATCATCACCAAATGAAGCACCTGTTACTTCCCATCCTAGAAATTCATACCCATCAATGACATCACCTTTTTTAATGGAATTTAATCTTACTATTTGATTTGGATAGTATGTTTCTTGACTTGGAATAGTAAATCTTTCTGGTACATATCCATCTATACTATATGTAACTGTATATGTTGGAGCTTCACTAACGTTGGCAATTATCTCTATGTCTTGACTAGGCATTATAAATTTACCATCAGTTATAGTGACATCGTCACTTGTCCATCCATCAAATTGTTCCCAGTAACTTGTTGGATATAAAGGTAAGCTAACTTCTTCTCCACTTGGATATTTTATTGATTCATCAAAAATATTATCATAATTTCCATCATTATCATAATCTATTAAATAGTTTACTTGATAAAGTGTTTCGCTATCACTACCCATAAAATGATATACAATATTTGATATTTCAGTAAATGTTGCTGTAATTGCATTTGCTATATTATAAAAATCTAGTCTTGTTTGTCCTACTTCTAATGATGGTGTTTCTACAACAACTCCAACTGTTAAAACACAATTAGGACTTAAATCATCAACAACAAAGCTAACTTTTCTAGTATTAGCATTATAATGTAATCCATGATATACATACTCAGTATGGTCATTATTCCATGTTCCTGTAAGTACATTTGTATCATTGGTATCATTTATAACATATCCGTCACATGTTGAATCAATTTCATATATAGGGTTATTGTAAGCATCCTGATAATTGAATATACCATTTTTAATTGGACTATAGGCACCAATACTACCATCAAGTGTAGTAATAAAGTCTTTAAATTCTAAACCTAATGGTAGTTGGTCTTCAACAAAGATATAGTCAGATTTAATTACATCGCTATCTTGAAACATTGATGTTTCTGTATATGTCCATTTAATATCACTATCAAATTGATGAGATACAGTTATATAATAAACTATTTCTGAGTTTTCATTTACTTCTATTCCATTTTCACTATCATTTGCCTTTGTTGTATGAGGTAACATTTTTCTTAAACATAACATAGTTATTGTTCCAATTAATATAATAAATAAAATTATTTTAATTTTTTTCATTTTTTCACCTCAAATTAATCTTCAATATTTTTTAAATTTTTATAGTAGTATGAGTAATATGAGCCATCATCTAATACATAAGGATTTTCTGTTGATCCATCTCCACCAATTACTTTCACAGCTGGTGATAAATAAATAACTGGGCGTATATTCATTTTTGTAGTTGGATCCGCTAAAGAAATATCGTCTGTATCAGGATTATAATATGTAAGTATATTAGAATTTCCGTAAGAATAATATTTATCTGTACCTAGAGTACCAATCCAGTATGGCTCTGTTTTAGAAGTCGGTCCTTCAGAGAATATTCCAATTGGATATTTTAATTTACCATTTCCATATTCGTTTGAAATAGTATATGTTGATTTTAAATCATTACAAGTTGCTCCAAAATCTATTGTATTATAGTTACTACTATTATGATCAAAAGTATTTAAATTTGCAATACATATATTTTGTTCAAATGGTATATCAACTAAATATTTTCGATAATTTAATAGATTAGCATCATACCACGCATCTACAATTGTTTTAATATTTGAATTTGTAACACTCGAATGCATTAAATTATTAGCAGCTTCTTCACTTTTTTCATGGCTTATGTTAAAAATTGTTTTAAGAACTATAACATCTGAGCCATAATAACTATTATTTCCAGTTGTAGGTATATAATTTTGTTCTATAATATATCCCATGCCTTGACATGAATCATCATTATTTAAACGTCCATTTACCTGATTTACATGATATAAACAAACATAGCGATGAGTATAATCAGGATATAATTGAATTGGATCTGCTAAATTTAATTTACTATTTTCACTATCATATGTAGTATCATTACTATATTCATATCGTTCATGATCAGTTCCTACAATAGTGCCATATGGTTCATAAATATATTCCATATATCCATTTAAACCTGTTTTATATACATGAATCATATCATCAGCACTACACATATCACTATTTATGCACATATAAAATTCTTCTTTTCCTTGCATAGTTTGGTGCCAATCTTCAGCTGTTGTCCATGATGATGCAGAACTATCAGAATTTCTAAGTACATATTTATTATAATATTCACTATAAAAATAACTATCTGCATAATGATATGTCTTATTTGCTTGATCTAAATCATTAGTTCCACTACCTAACGTATTAAGGAATAAATATGATATTCCATTGTCATGAACATCTGTTACATATTTTAATCCATATGCTGTTTTTGTGGATGAATCGGTATTATAAATATATTTACCAACTAATTCAGATAATGAATTAGGTGTTGTTGGATCATCTAACACCGGAACATTATTATTATTTGCATCAACTATTTTTGTATATGATGTTCCATATGTTATTTCTGATAAATTAGTGATTGTTTCAAAATATGTTACACTTCCAGTATTATTTAAATTAACATTTCTAGTACTATAAGTTTTAGACATATATCCTAGTCCTGCTAAATCATCTTCTTCATGAAATGAACCATATCCTACTGAATCATAACTAATATTTTTGCCAACTTTAAAACCTGTATAATAATTACTACTTAATGAGTTGTGAAATGGAACATAATATAATTCAGTACATGTAATATTTTCACCCGATACTAATTCGTCTTTACATAAATACATATACATTCCATTTGTGTCAGTTAAATCTTGTCTTTTTTGAACATTACCAATCAAATAAAATCTATCAGTTATTCTATTATAGAAATAATTTTTAGAAGCATATAAGCCATCTAAGTACACATATTCGTATGTTCCTTCAATACCATCATGGGTACCTCTATCTGTTCCACACATTCCATAATCATCTGGTTCGCCATTATATATTAATTTTTTAGCTTTTCCTGCTGAGTCTTCTATATATTCCCAACAATTATCAGCAAATAAGAAATTTATATCATCTTCTATTTTCATATTATAATTTGCATTATTATCTGTTTTAGAAATAACTGAAGAGCTATCAGATCCTTTTGTAATATTATCATATCCAGTTATAGCTTGTACATATACATCATGTCCTGGCATATAAAATTGTGTATCTGATATTTTTCTAATATTACTGAAGTCTCCAGTATATTGAACTTGTCCACCAGAACTATAGGCATATTCAGCTCCGTCATCTGGTACAAACCATCCCATAAATTCTGGACTTTCGGTAGGATCTGGTTCATAATCTTTTAAATTTACGATACTTCCTACTTTATATGGTATACAATTGTTTTTATTAAAACATACATTGAAGGTATTGAAAATAGTGCTTGAAAAATAATAAACGTTGTATTTGTTTTCTGTTCCCTGATTAAAGGTATTATTTATGGTCATATAAAAATCATAACTATCTAAACTAGAATCATTAGCATATTCATCTTTTAATGTTAATATTATTTTAGCTTTATAATAATGTCCTAATTTATAATTATCAATTGATAATTTATAAGTTGTTTCTATATACGTTTCATCTTCATATTCATCATTTCGTTCTTCATCAATTTGTTCTACTTTACCATCTGTAAAACTTATATCATCAACCGATTCTATTTCAAAGTAATTATTATATTTATTTAGAGTTAAATATCTAGATATATTATCTCGTGTATCAGGAGAAACTATATTAAGAACATTATCTACTAAATTACTTGCATCTGCATTAACAAAGTTCTTACAGTAATCATTTTCATATTTGTAGCCATAAAATATATTATAAAATTTAGTTTTGTATTCTACATCTTCTTCTTCATAGTCATCATAATATGTATATGTTTGATACGTATTATTGCATGAAATTCTTTCCAAAGGAATATTATTATTTCCAACTATGAAATTATTTTGTGGATAGGTAGTAATATATATTATTTTAGAGTCTTGTTCCTTAATCAAAGGTAAATCAGAATCAGCTACGTATAATCCATCATTATCTTTTTCTATTTCAGGAGATGAATATTTTAATCGAGAAATCCAAAAATCTGCAGTTTTTTGAGAAAATAATAAAGGAATTGCAGCTTGTAATCTTTCTGTATTCGTTAAATCTCTTTCTACTTCATTTTCTTCTATAGTTGATGGTATGTCAATATTATAAGCAGATCCTAAAATATTATCATTAGAAGGGAGTGCTATAAAATCAATATTTGCTTGTTGTAATTCTAACATTAATTTATACATTTTAGCTTTAAATTCAATTAAATACCTTGGTAGAGTTATTCCAGATGTATCATAGATTATAATTACTGGTTCATTTGTAACTTGACTGTAACTATATTCACTACTAAAATTTAATGTTAATTCGATTTTATCAGAATCTATGTAGTCTCCCTGTACTGAAACATTTCCATAAATTGTACTATAATTATCAAAATAATCATATGTAGATTTTGATGAGGAAATTATACTTGCTTTACATTTATCTATAAAGATTAATGATAAAAATAGTATTAAAGCAATAAATGTTATTTTTCTAATATTTTTCATTTTAGTCTCTCCTTTTCTATTTGTATGTATGTTTCTATATGTATTCTTTGTATGATTGCTAATGAAATAAGAAGTGTTAGAGTAAAACTTCCTCCATAACTTAGAAATGGTAGTGGTACTCCAGTAAGTGGTATAAGTCCAAATAATCCTCCTAAGTTAATTAATATATGCATAAATATAAATACTGCTACTCCTAGACATATATATCTATTTCTTATGCTATGTGTTATTTTTGATAATTTTAGTACTCGATAAATAATTATAATATATCCAATAAATATAAGTGTACATCTTAATAAGCCTAATTCTTCTGATATGATTGCAAATACCATATCGGTATGTGGTTCTGGAATGTATGAATACTTTTGAGTACTTTTACCTATTCCTAAACCAAATGCGCCACCATTATTTATTGCTATATAGGCATTACATACTTGATATCCTGTTTCGGTATATTTGGAGCAAGGATTAAAAAAATCAAATCTAGATTTTTGAGCATCAGATAGTAAATATCCTTTTACGCTATACATAATTAATCCTCCTATTGCAACTATAATAATTAATAGTGCTAAAGAATTAATTTTTTCTTGTTTTTTTATTGGACTAGTTAAATAAAGTGATAAAAATATTACTATTAATACTATTGCTGTTCCTAAATCTTTTTGTAAAAAGACTATGAATGGCATTAATATACCTATTATTATAATAGTCCATATTTGGTTTGTATGTTTTTCATCTGTTTTCAGTATCTTATTAAATTTTTCAAATAAGAAAGATAAACATACTATAACAACTATTTTAGATATTTCACTGGGTTGTAAATTAAAAAAACCTAAATTTATCCAGTTATTTGCTCCTCTTGTTGAATTTCCTTTTATAACTAACCAAACATTTAAGCAAAAGATTATTATATATATTAATGGTAATATTTTGCTATATTTTTTTAAATCTGTTTTTATTACTACTAGGCTAGCTATAAAACCTATTATTAGAATAGCTAAATGTCTATAAAAATAATAAAATAAAGATTTATCCATATTGGTTACTGCTTCTCTACTAGATGCTGTAACTATATTGAATAGTCCATATATAGACATTATTATTGTGACTATTAACAAAAGTTTATCCATGTTTTTGACATATTTTACTCTTTTCAAAACAGCCACCTCTATCCTAGATAATTATATCATATAATGCAGAAAAAAAACAAGAAAATCTTGCTTTTTTATATTAATTTCAATATATCATTAAAAGTTATGTAAAGCATTAATATCATTAGCAATACTAAAAATATAGTATGAATAGTATTTTCTACTTTT